>NZ_JAGGOL010000149.1 GCF_018614525.1 Streptomyces sp. ISL-11 | reverse complement strand
GCCGCCGACGTGCCGTCCGGCCGGGGCGCGGCGAGCGCGTCGGTCGTGCCGCCGAGCAGCCCGCCGAGGAGCGCGGCGGCGAGCACGGTGATGCCGGCGCGGCGGGGGTGGACGAAGGAGGATTCGCTGCCCCGGAACTGCACGGCCGTCTCCTCGCCCCTAGGTGTCGCGCGCCGATGGTGAGCCGATCGGGGGACGAGCCCATCACCAGGTGATGGACGTGTCAACGGACGTGACCGAAGTGCGTGTATTGCCCGGCGCGTCGGTAGGGGACACAGGTTCGAAGGGTGCAGAAAGGGCCGAGGAAGGGGTGTCACCTGGACTTCTCCCGCAAAATCCGCTTCCCGGAATCCGCACGTCTGGGGCCGCCACGAGTGGGTAGGGCAGACGTGACCCATTGCCGTCATCCCAGGAGGCCCCCGTGGCCGCGTCCGCTCAACTCCTCCTCTCCGGCCTCACGGGCATCGCCGGTCTCCCGTCCTTCGCCGATGCCCCGCCCTCCATGGAGGTGCCGGATCTCGACGGGCTCCCCGGCCCGGCCGAACCCCCTCTCACCAGCGAACCGCCCCTCGCCGACGCCACGCCCCTGACCAGCGAGCCCCCGCTCACCACCGCGGCCCCCCTCACCAGCGAACCGGCCGTCGCCACGGCATCCGGCACGGAGAGCGCGGAGGTCTGAGTGGACCGAGCGCGGCTGGCCGCCCTGCACGGAGTCGCCACGTCCTACGAGACCGCCCCCGGTCACAGCGTCCCGGTGCCCGAGGACACCGTCGTCGCGGTCCTCGCCGCCCTCGGCGTCGACGCGTCCACCCCGCGCTCCGTCCGCGACGCCCTGGAGACCCACGACCGGACGGAAGACAGCCGGCTGCTGCCCGCGACCGTGGTCCTGCGGTCCGCGCCGGACGGCACCACGCCCGCGCCCGTCCTTCCCGGACTCCCCGACGGCACGGCGCTGCGCGTCGACACGGAGGACGGCCACGCCCTGCCCTGGCACCCGTCCGGCGGCGCCCCGTCCCCGCTGCCGCCGGGCCGCCACCTGCTGCGCGCCCAGGCCCCCGGCGGCCGGACGGCCACCGCGACCCTGATCGTCGCCCCCGGCCGGCTGCCGTCACCGCCCGACCGCGCCCACGGCTTCCTCGTCCAGCTGTACTCCCTGCTGTCCGCCCGCTCCTGGGGCATGGGCGACCTCGGCGACCTCGCCGAACTCGCCGCCTGGTCCGGCCGCGCCTTCGGCTGCGACTTCCTCCAGGTCAACCCGCTGCACGCCGCCGTACCGGCCGCCGGCGGCCACCCCACCGACCCCTCGCCCTACCGGCCCTCCTCCCGGCGCTTCCCGGACCCCGTCCACCTGCGGGTCGAGGAGATCACCGAGTTCGCCTACCTCACCGGCGCCGACCGGGACCGCGCCGACCAGCTCCTCGGCAGGGCCGCCACCCTGCGCGACGCCGTCCTGGCCAAGGGCGGACTCATCGACCGGGACGCCGTCTGGGCCCTCAAGCGCCGTGCCCTCGACCTCGTGCGGAACGTGCCGCGCTCACCCGGCCGCCAGGCCGCCTACGACGCCTTCCTCGCCGAACAGGGCCAGGCGCTCGACGACCACTCCACCTGGTGCGCGCTCGCCGAGACGCACGGCCCCGACTGGCGGGCCTGGCCCGGCGGCCTGAAGGACCCCCGCTCGGCCCGCACCTCCCGCGCCCGCGGCGAGCTCCTGGACCGCGTCGACTTCCACTGCTGGCTCGCCTGGCTCACCGACCAGCAGCTGGCCGCCGCCCAGCGGGCGGCGCGCGAGGCGGGCATGCGCGTCGGGCTCGTCCACGACCTGGCCGTCGGCGTCCACCCCTCCGGTTCCGACGCCTGGGCCCAGCAGGACGCCTTCGCCGCCGGCATGTCCGTCGGCGCGCCCCCCGACGCCTTCAACTCCCGCGGCCAGGAATGGGGCCTGCCGCCCTGGCGCCCCGACGCCCTGGAGGCCACCGGCTACGGCCCGTACCGCGACCTGCTGCGCTCCCTGCTGCGGCACGCGGGCGCGCTGCGCATCGACCACGTGATGGGCCTCTTCCGCCTGTGGTGGGTGCCCCAGGGCATGGACCCCACCCAGGGCACCTACGTCCGCTACGACCCCGACGCGATGCTCGGCGTCCTCGCCCTGGAGGCCCACCGGGCCGGCGCGGCCGTCATCGGCGAGGACCTCGGCACGGTCGAGCCCGGCGTCCGCGAGGCGCTCGCCGACCGGGGCGTCCTCGGCACCTCCGTCCTGTGGTTCGAGCGCGACTACGGCCAGGAGCCCGCCGAACCGCTGGAGCCGGCCCGCTGGCGCACCGCGTGCCTGGCCACCGCCACCACCCACGACCTGCCCAGCACCGCCGCCCGCCTCACCGGCGACCACGTCGAGCTGCGCCACCGCCTGGGCCTGCTCACCCGCCCGCTCGCCGAGGAGCAGCGCGAGGACGCCCGCGAGATCGCCGAGTGGCTGGCCCTCCTCGGCCGGCTGGACCTGCTGCCGGAGGGTCCGTACGACGAGGAGGCCGCCGTACGGGCCGTCCACCGCTACCTCCTGCGCACCCCGGCCCGCATGGTCGGCGTCTGGCTGCCGGACACGGTCGGCGACCGGCGTCCGCAGAACCTGCCGGGCACCTGGGACCAGTATCCGAACTGGCGCCTGCCGGTCGCCGACGCGACGGGCCGGCCGGTGTCCCTGGAGGAACTGACGAGGTCACCCCGGCTGTACGCCCTGATGGAGGTGTTCCGGGACCGCCGATAGCCACCCCGGACGCGCGGGGCGGGCGGCCGTCCGATACGTTGAGCCCGTGAGCAATAAGGTCAACAAGAACGCCGTGCGTGCCGGTGCCATCGCCACCGGCACGATGCTGATGCTGCTGATGTCGTCCCCCGCGTTCGCGCTCACCCGCGACGACGGCGACGACCCGGGTCCGGGCCTGAGCGTGATCAACACGCTCGGCCTCTACGTCGCCGCGCCGATCGTCCTCTTCCTGGTCATCGCGGGCCTCACCATGGTCGCCGCCAGGCACTCGGACAACCCCGCCACGCACACGCACAACACCCACCACCCGCGCACGCGCTGACGCCGCTCGCCGCTTCTCGACTTCCCGCCCGGCCGCCCTTGAAGGGTGGCCGGGCGGCTGTGTTCGCGCGGTCGGTCCGCTCGGCAGAGGACGTCACACGCCGATGGCGAAAAGGCTCTTCGCGGCGGCGAGGGCGGTGGTATCCGCGTGGATGTCGCCCGGACGGTTGCCGTAACCGACCAGGTCGCCGCCCCACTTCATGCCCATGTACTCCGCGGAGAGGCGGAGCGTGCCGAGCAGCGGGTCGGCCTTGGCGGAGTCCTGGTGGCTGGTCGTGGTGAGCGCCCACATGGTCTTGCCGCGCATCCGGGCCCTGAACCGCAGCTCTTCGCGCAGCTGCAGCCACCCTCCCCAGTAGTCGAAGTAGAGCTTGGTATCGGCCGACACGCTGTACCAGTAGAGCGGCGAGGCGATCACGAGGTCGGTGGCCCCGAGCGTGGCGTCCAGCAGGATTCGCTCGTTGCCGGTGGGGAGAGGGCGGGTGGGGTTGCCCGGGTGGCTGTCCGTGCTGTGCCGCAGGTCGTCGAAGGCGGGCAGCGGAAAGTCGCTCAGCCGCAGCCATCGCTGCTCCACGGCGGAGGGGAGCTGGGCGGCGGCCTCGCGGGCGAGCGTCTCGGTGTTGCCGCCGGAGCGGGCACTGCCGAGCAGGAAGAGGAACTTCCGCTCGGTGGGCCTGTCGTGGTGGTCTGTTCGCCTGGGTCCGCGGTCGGCCGTGTCGTTCATGACCGGCTACAACCGTGATCACCTGGCGTCCATTCCGGCGGTGGCGCGGCCCCACCTGCCGCAGCAGCCCCCTGACCGACCCGCTTGCCCCTGCCTCCCTCCGCGCGTTTGATGGAGGAGTGACCTTCGGTAGGAACCTTCGGTAGGAAGGAGACGCGCTCGTGGATGCCGTACTGCGCCCCGGACGGCCGGAGGACGCCGCGGAATGCGGCAGGATCTGCTTCGACGCCTTCGCCGGCATCGCCCGCGACCACGGCTTCCCCACGACCGTCCCCACCCCGGACATGGCCACGGAGCTGTTCGGCAGGACGCTGAACCACCCCGGCTTCTACAGCGTCGTCGCCGAGCTCGACGGCCGGATCGTCGGCAGCAATCTCCTCGACGAGCGGTCGCCCGTCGCCGGCGTCGGGCCGATCACGGTCGACCCGGCCGTCCAGAACGGTGGCATCGGACGGCGCCTGATGGAGGACGTCATGCGGCGGGCGGCCGAGCGGCGTGCGCCCGGCATCCGGCTGCTGCAAAGCGGCTACCACTGCCGTTCGTTCGCGCTCTACGCCGGTCTCGGCTTCGAGTTCCGCGAGACCGTCGCCTGCCTCCAGGGCCCACCGATCGGCACCACCGTCCCCGGCTACGAGGTCCGGCCCGCGACGGCCGCGGACCGTGCGGCCTGCGACGCCGTCTGCCGGAAGGTCCACGGCGTCGACCGGGGCGGAGAGCTCGCCGACGCGATCGAGGCGGGCACGGCCCGCGTCGCCGAGCACGACGGCCGCATCACCGGCTACGCGACGGACCTGGCGTTCTTCGCCCACGCGGTCGGTGAGACCACGGAGGACGTCCGGGCCCTGATCGCCGCGGCCCCCGCCTTCGGCGGCCCCGGCATCCTCGTCCCCGCCGGCGACAGCGCCCTCCTCCAGTGGTGCCTGCGCAACGGCCTGAAGGTCACGGAACTCATGAGCCTGATGACCATCGGCCTCTACAACGAGCCGACGGGGGCCTACCTTCCGTCGATCCTCTACTGATCCCTGGCATGCGGGCCGTTGTCCCGCAGCTCGAACCAGACCTCTTTTCCGGTCAGCCGGAGCCCGTCCCACACCCACGTCACCCCGCAGCCGTGCGAGAGGCGGTGTACGAGCAGCAGCCCCCGGCCGCCCTCCTCGTCGGCGCGGGGCCGACGCCGCCACAACAGCCTGCGGGGATCGTCGTCCCGCACGGTCACCACGACGCGGCCGTCGTCGTGCGCGGTCACCTCGACGGTGAGGGTGGCCACGCGCGCGTGCAGGACGACGTTCGTCACGATGTCGGACACGCAGAGGCGGGCGTCCTCGATCAGAGGCCGCTGCTCACTGGCGATGAGCGCGGAGGTGACGAAGTCCCGGGCGACGCGGGGGGTTGTGGGGGTCGCGGGTGCGGCGAGTCGGTAGGTGACGGCGGGTTCGGAGGAGGAGGTGGTGGTGAGGGGACTGTCGAGCGTCGCGGTACGCATGATGTTGTCTCCCAACGCGGGTCTGTGACCTCCGCGTCTTGCGCTGCCGTCCGTGGCTCGGGCTGCGCGTTCTGCCAACAGGCAGGCGCGCGGCTGCACTTCGGGTCTTCCCGACGGTGCGACGCGGTGTGGTGATGACCGTAGGGTCCAAATATGCGCCGTGGCAAGCTTGTTGCTTAGAGTTGACCCCGACGGGTGGACCCGTGGGACGGTTGGGCGGAACACTGTCCGCGAGTTGGGGAAGGTGACATGCCGCCGAGGGACAACCCGAGCGCCCGACAGGTGCGCTTGGGCGCAGAGCTACGAAAGCTGCGCGAGTGTGCGGGGAGGACGGCCCGTGAGGCCGCCGGTCTGATCTCCACCGATCAGGCCAAGATCAGCCACATCGAGGCCGGGCGCATCGGCATCAGCGAGGACCGTATCCGGCGACTGGCGGCGTTCTATGGCTGCCGCGACGAGGCGTTGATCGAGGCGCTTTGCGTGATCGCGCGGGAGCACCGCGGAAAGGGTTGGTGGGAAGCGTACCGGGGTGTTCTCGCGCAGAGGTTCCTCGACATCGCGGAGCTGGAGCACCATGCGCTGCACTTGCGGGCTTTGCAGCCGGTCACTTTCCCTGGTGTGTTTCAGACCGAGAGTTACGCCCGCGCGTTGTTCGGGACCGTCATCCCGAAGCTGTCCGCCGAGGAATACGAAGCCCGCGTGGAGCACCGTTTGAAGCGGCGCGCCATCTTCGAGCGTGACAACCCTCCGCCGTTCCAGGCGTTGGTGCACGAAGCTGCCCTGCGTGTGCGCGTGGGCGGTCGAAAAGTGGCGCTGGAGCAGCTCGAACACCTCCTGGAGGTGTCGGAGCGGCCGCACGTGACGGTGCGAGTGATCCCCTTTGTCAACGACGAAATCGAGCTCACGCAAACCGTCCTCTATGCAGGTGGTGTCGTGCCGCAACTGGACACAGTGCAGATCGACACACCGTTCGGTGGGCGGTATCTGGATGCCACCGCGCAGCTCGCGCAATACGGCGAACTTCTCGACCTGGCGGAGCACGCCTCGTTGGGCCCAGGGGAGTCACGGAATTTCATTCACCACGTCGCGCGAGAGCTGTGAGATACCGATGACGGGCCTCGAATTGGAATGGCAGAAATCCTCCTTCTCCAGCGCCGGCGGCGAGCAATGCGTCGAGATCGCGGCGTATGCCGACACGGTCCACATACGTGAGAGCGACGAACCGACCCTGATCGCCAGAGCGAACCGGCGAACCTTCGCCGCCCTCATCACCGGGCTGAAAGCGGGTGCATTCCATTGCTAGGCGTGCCCCAGAGCAGCGGCCCTGCCATCGAGTGGCAGAAGTCCTCCTTCTCCGGGAAGGAGGGAGAGCAGTGCATCGAAGTTGCGGAGCTGGCCGACGCCATCCTGATCCGCGAAAGCGATGATCCCGGCCTCATCGCCGGAGCGAACCGGCGACGCTTCGCCGCCCTCATCGCCGGGGTGAAGGCGGGCGCGTTCCGCTGCTAGGCCGTGTCCGGCGGATCTTCGGCCGCGGGCTGTCTTTGCCGCCTGCGGCGGCGGGCGCCCTGCGGGCGCGTCCTCAAACTCCCCCAGCTACCGCTGGGGGTGCCCCCAACGGGCTTGATTCGGCCGGGCTCAGCCGTCTTCAGCCCGTCCGGCGCTTGAGGACACCGCCGCGCAGCGGTGGTGCGGACAAAGGTGTCTCCACGCGGGGAGCGTCGTTGATCGAGGCATGACCCCCACACGCACCCTGCTCGCATCCGCCGCGCTAGCCCTCGGCGGCCTCGCGCTGACCGCTCTTCCCGCCCACGCGGAAGGTCCTCCGGCCGGTGCCGGCGCGGTCGGTCAGCTCGCTCAGCTCAGTCAGCTCAGTCAGCTCAGCCGGCTGAGCCAGACCACAGGGGCGCTGAATCCGATGTTCGGCCTGCTCGCGCCGTTCACCAGCGTCGTGCACAAATAAGTCCGACCGACCCAGGGTCTCCGCCTCCGTGCGGCCGGGGCCCCTGGGTCACACGGATGCCTCAGTATCCGATCGTGAAGCGCCGCTGGGCGAGGGGCGGCAGCTCCGCCTCGTCGATCAGGGCCACCGCGATGCGGTCGACGGCCGCGGTCACGCGCCGCCGCCCTCGACACCCAGGTCGGAGAGCAAACCGCGCACGCGCTCTTCGATCTCGTCGCGGATCGGCCGCACCGCTTCGACGCCCTGGCCGGCCGGGTCCTCCAGCTTCCAGTCGAGGTACCGCTTGCCGGGGAAGACGGGGCAGGCGTCGCCGCAGCCCATCGTGATGACGACGTCCGATGCCTGGACGGCCTCGGTGGTCAGCAGCTTCGGCGTCTGGGCGGAGAGGTCGATGCCGACCTCGTTCATTGCCTGGACCACGGCGGAGTTGACCGTGTCGGCGGGAGCGGAGCCGGCCGAGCGGACCTCGACGCGGTCGCCGCCGAGGTGCGTGAGGAAGGCGGCGGCCATCTGGGAGCGTCCGGCGTTGTGGACGCAGACGAACAGGACCGAAGGCTGGATCTCAGACACGGGCGGAACCTTCCGGGGCGGCGGCGGCCGGCCGGCCGACGGTGGGGTGGGGGAAGTGGCGGCGCGCGGCCAGGGCGACGTAGACCAGGCCGATGAGGACGGGGACCTCGATGAGGGGGCCCACGACTCCCGCGAGGGCCTGTCCGGAGGAGGCGCCGAAGGTCGCGATGGCGACCGCGATGGCGAGTTCGAAGTTGTTGCCCGCCGCCGTGAACGCCAGTGTCGTCGCCCGCGCGTATCCGAGCCCGACCGCGCGGCCGAGGGCCATCGATCCGGCCCACATCACCGCGAAGTAGACCAGCAGCGGCAGTGCGATCCGCACGACGTCCAGCGGCTTGGACGTGATCGCGTCACCCTGGAGCGCGAACAGCACGACGATCGTGAACAGCAGCCCGTACAGGGCGAACGGGCCGATGCGGGGGATCAGCTTCGACTCGTACCACGTACGGCCCTTGGCCTTCTCGCCCAGGCGACGGGTGAGGAACCCGGCCGCGAGCGGGATGCCGAGGAAGATCAGGACGGAGCGGGCGATCTCCCATACGGACACGTCCAGTCCGGTGGTCTCCAGGCCGAGCCAGCCGGGCAGGACGGAGAGGTAGAACCAGCCGAGCGCGGAGAACGCGATCACCTGGAAGACCGAGTTCAGGGCCACCAGGACGGCGGCGGCCTCGCGGTCGCCGCACGCCAAGTCGTTCCAGATGATGACCATGGCGATGCAGCGGGCCAGCCCGACGATGATCAGGCCCGTGCGGTACTCCGGCAGGTCCGGCAGGAAGATCCAGGCCAGGGCGAACATGATCGCCGGCCCGAGGACCCAGTTCAGCACGAGGGACGGCACGAGCAGACGGCGGTCGCGGGTGACGGTGTCGAGCCGGTCGTAGCGGACCTTGGCCAGCACCGGGTACATCATCACCAGCAGACCGAGGGCGATCGGCAGCGAGACGCCGGTGACGGTCACCTTCGCCAGCGCGTCCCCCAGCCCGGGAACGAGACGGCCCAGGCCCAGGCCGGCGCCCATCGCCAGCAGGATCCATACGGCGAGGTACCGGTCGAGGAAGGACAGCCGGGCCGCCACCGGGGCGGTGGCCTGGCGGGTCACGCGGGAACCTCGGCGGGCTCGGGCAGCGGCTGCCCGGCGGGGCGGGTGAGGATCCCGGCGAGCTTGTCGGTCGTCTCCGGCAGCAGCCGGTAGTACACCCACGTCCCCCGTCGCTCGGACGCGATCAGCCCGGCCTCGCGCAGGAGCTTGAGGTGGTGGGAGATCGTCGGCTGCGAGAGATCGAAGGCCGGGGTCAGGTCACAGACGCACACCTCGCCGCCCGCCCGGGACGCGATCATCGACAGCAGCCGGAGCCGGACCGGATCGCCCAGGGCCTTGAAGACCTTCGCCAGCTCCACCGCCTGATCCTCGGCCAGCGGCGCGGTCAGCAGCCCGGGACAGCATCCGGCGGGGCCGTCCTGCCCGAGTACCACGAATTCCTGATTCGACATGCCTCTATGTTGACATTCTTCGATCCAAGGCGCAACCTTGCATTGAAAGCGATCGATACAGGCCGATCAGGGAGACCGTCATGTCACGCGTCCAGCTCGCACTCAACGTCGCCGACCTCGAAGGATCGGTGGCCTTCTACTCCAAGCTCTTCGGCGTCGAACCCGCCAAGCGCCGGCCCGGCTACGCGAACTTCGCCATCGCCGAACCCCCGCTCAAGCTCGTCCTCATCGAAGGCGAGCCCGGCCAGAGCACCCGCCTGGACCACCTCGGCGTCGAGGTGGAGACCGCCGACCAGGTCGCCGCCGCCACCGGCCGTCTCAAGGAGGCGGGCCTGGCCACCTTCGAGGAGAACGACACCTCCTGCTGCTACGCGCTCCAGGACAAGGTCTGGGTCCACGGGCCCGGCCGAGAGCCCTGGGAGGTCTACGTCGTCAAGGCCGACGCCGACACCCTGGGCAACGCACCCGTCCAGGGCGGCGGCGACGCCTGCTGCGCCAGCGCGCCGGCCGTCACCGACGGACGGCCCGCCGTCGAGGCCGAGGCCACCGCGGGCTGCGCCTGCGGCGGCTGACCGGCGACCCGCCTCACGCCCGGCGGCCTCCCGCCGGGCGCCGTCCATCTGAAATGCCCCCGTCAAGAAATGGAGGTTTAAATTCCAGAAGCTCTTGCCTCTTACCGCCCGCTTAACCTACGGTGTCGTAACCTACGGATCCGTAAGTAAGATCGTCGTCCCCTGCCAGGAGCTGTCTGTGACCATCGCCCCCCTCCGCCACCATGCCCGGGCCGTGTGGAGCGACAGCCGCCTGCTGTACGCGCTGGAAGAAGTCGTCGAGGCCGAGCTCAACCGGCACCTGAAGGTCGCCAAGGAGTGGATGCCGCACGAGTACGTGCCGTGGAGTGACGGACGTAACTTCGACGGCGTCATGGGCGGCGAGGCATGGGCGCCGGAGCAGTCCAAGGTCACGGACATCGGGCGTACCGCCCTGATCGTCAACCTGCTGACCGAGGACAACCTCCCCAGCTACCACCACGAGATCGCCTCGCTCTTCGGCCGCGACGGCGCGTGGGGCACCTGGGTGCACCGCTGGACGGCCGAGGAGGGCCGCCACGGCATCGTGATGCGGGACTACCTGCTGACCTCGCGGGCCGTCGACCCGGTCGCGCTGGAGCGGTTCCGCATGCAGCACATGTCGGAGGGCTTCGAGTCCGACAACCGGCACAGCATGCTGCACTCGGTGGCCTACGTGGCCTTCCAGGAGCTGGCCACCCGCATCTCGCACCGGAACACCGGCCACCACTCCGGCGACCCGGTCTGCGACCGCATGCTCGCCCGGATCGCCACCGACGAGAACCTGCACATGGTCTTCTACCGCAACCTGCTGGGGAAGGCGTTCGAGCTCGCCCCGGACCAGACCATGAGCGCCGTGCGCGACGTCGTCGTCGACTTCCGCATGCCCGGCCACGGCATCCCCGGCTTCGAGCGGGCCGCCGCGCAGATGGCCATCGGCGGGATCTACAACCTGCGCATCCACCACGACGACGTGCTCCAGCCCGTCCTGCGCTTCCTCAAGGTCCTGGAGATCACCGGCCTCGGCCCGGACGGACTGCGCGCCCAGGAGGAGCTCGGGCTGTACATGGGCGGCCTCGACGACCAGGCGACGAAGTTCGACGAGCGGCGCGAGGCACTGCTGGCCCGCCGCCGCGCCCGCGCCGCCACGCAGGGCTGACGCCCCGGCCCGCCGCGCGAGGGCTCCGCCCGGTGGCGGGCGCTGGTAGACGGTGACGCACACCAGATCGTCAGCTGCCGCCGCATCTGAGCTGCCGCCGCATCCGAGTACGGAGACGCCCCCGGACCACCACACGGTCCGGGGGCGCCTCCGTCACCAGGGTCAGGCCGCGGCGGCGTCCGCCGCCTGGGCCTTCAGCGCGCGCTCGACGCCCGCGCGGGACTCCGTCACCAGGCGGCGCAGGGCCGCGTTCGGCTCGGCGGAGGCCAGCCAGGCGTCCGTCGCGTCGAGGGTGGCCTGCGAGACCAGCAGCGCCGGGTAGAAGCCCGTCGCGATCTGCTGGGCCAGCTCGTGGCTGCGGGACTCCCAGATGCCCTTGACCACCGCGAAGTACTTCTCGGCGTACGGGGCGAGCAGCTCGCGCTGGTCGGTCTGGACGAAGCCGCCGATGACCGCTTCCTGCACCGCGTTGGGGAGCTTGCCGGTCTCGACGACCGTCTTCCACGCCTCGGCCTTCGCCTCGGCCGTCGGCCGCGCGGCGCGCGCCGAGGCGGCGTACCGCTCGCCCGCCGAGGTGTTGTCGCGCTCCAGCTCGGCCGCGATCGCCTTCTCGTCCACGCGCCCGGTGGCGGCGAGGCGGTGCAGCAGCGACCAGCGCAGCTCGGTGTCGACGGCCAGGCCCCCGACCGACTCGGTGCCCTCCAGCAGCGCCGACAGCAGGTCGAGCTGCTCGTCCGTACGGGCCGTGGCGGCGAAGGCGCGCGCCCACGCCAGCTGGTGGTCGCTGCCCGGCTCGGCCGCGCGCAGCCGCTCCAGGGCCGCCTCGGTCCACTTCGCCAGGCCCGTCTCCCGCCACTCCGGAGCCGCGTACACGTCCAGGGCGACCTTCACCTGGCGCTGGAGCGACTGCACCACGCCGATGTCGGACTCCTTGGCGATCCCGGAGAGGACCAGGGAGAGGTAGTCACGGGTGGCCAGCTCGCCGTCCCGGGTCATGTCCCACGCCGAGGCCCAGCACAGCGCGCGCGGCAGGGAGGCGGTGAAGTCGCCCAGGTGCGCGGTGACGACCCGCAGGGACTCCTCGTCGAGGCGGACCTTGGCGTACGACAGGTCGTCGTCGTTGAGGAGCACGACGGCCGGGCGCGTCCGGCCCACCAGCGCCTCCACCGGCGTCAGCTCGCCGTCGACGTCCAGCTCGATGCGGTCCGTGCGGACCAGCTTGCCGCCGTCGAGGTCGTACAGGCCGATCGCGATGCGGTGCGGGCGCAGCGTCGGCTCGCCCTTGGCGCCGGCGGACAGTGCCGGGGCCTCCTGGCGGACCGCGAAGGACGTGATCGTGCCGTCGTCGCCGGTCGCGATCTCAGGGCGCAGGACGTTGATGCCGGCCGTCTCCAGCCACGCCTTCGACCAGGTCTTCAGGTCACGCCCGGAGGTGTCCTCCAGCGCGCCCAGCAGGTCGGACAGGCGGGTGTTGCCGAAGGCGTGCGCCTTGAAATAGGTCTGGACGCCCTTGAAGAACGCCTCCTCGCCCACATAGGCGACGAGCTGCTTGAGGACCGAGGCGCCCTTGGCGTAGGTGATCCCGTCGAAGTTGACGAGCACGTCGTCCAGGTCGCGGATCTCGGCCATGATCGGGTGGGTGGAGGGCAGCTGGTCCTGCCGGTAGGCCCACGTCTTCATGGAGTTGGCGAACGTGGTCCAGGAGTGCGGCCACTTCGAGCCCGGGGCCGCCGCCTGGCAGGCGATGGAGGTGTAGGTGGCGAACGACTCGTTCAGCCACAGGTCGTTCCACCACTCCATGGTGACCAGGTCGCCGAACCACATGTGGGCCAGCTCGTGGAGGATGGTCTCGGCGCGCGTCTCGTACGCCGCGTCCGTCACCTTCGAGCGGAAGACGTACTGGTCGCGGATGGTGACCGCGCCCGCGTTCTCCATCGCGCCCGCGTTGAACTCGGGCACGAAGAGCTGGTCGTACTTGGCGAACGGGTACGCGTAGGCGAACTTCTCCTCGAACCAGTCGAAGCCCTGCCGCGTCACCTCGAAGATCGCGTCCGCGTCCAGGAACTCGGCCAGCGACGGACGGCAGTAGATGCCCAGCGGGATGCTGCGCCCGTCCTTCTCGTACGCGCTGTGCACGCTGTGGTACGGGCCGACGATCAGCGCGGTGATGTACGTCGAGATCCGCGGCGTCGGCTCGAAGCGCCAGACGTTGTCGGCCGGGCGCTCGGGCGTCGGCGAGTTGGAGATGACGGTCCAGCCCTCGGGCGCCTTCACCGTGAACTGGAACGTGGCCTTCAGGTCCGGCTGCTCGAAGGACGCGAAGACGCGCCGCGCGTCCGGCACCTCGAACTGCGTGTACAGATAGGCCTGCTGGTCGACCGGGTCGACGAAGCGGTGCAGCCCTTCACCCGTATTGGTGTACGCGCAGTCGGCGACGACCCGCAGCTCGTTGCGTCCGGGCAGCAGACCCGACAGCGCGATCCGGCTGTCCTCGAACACCTCGGCCGGATCGAGCGCGGTGCCGTTGAGCACGATCTCGCGCACGGCCGGCGCCACCAGGTCGATGAACGACTCGGCACCGGCCTCGGTGACCTCGAACCGCACCACGGTCTCGGAGCGGAACGTGCCGCCCCCCTGAGCGCCGGAGAGGTCGAGATCGATCTCGTACGAGTCGACGGTGAGCAGGCGAGCGCGCCGCTGCGCCTCTTCGCGGGTCAGGTTCGTTCCAGGCACCTGGGCATCTCCTTGACATCATCGTGACCTTTCCGACCATCCTTCCACGGCGAACGCGGAGACCGGATTCCGCCGGTGGAAAACCTCGCCGCGGCGGAGGCTGGACGGCATGACGACCACGACACCGCGGTACGCGGCCCGGCCCATCGCCCCCGACGCGCTCGGGCAGCTGCGGTTCCGCGACGACGCCGAGCAGACCACCGAGCCCTATGCCGACCCGGAGGGCGACTCGCCGCTCCGCTGCTGCCTGCGGGCGAGCCGGGAGGGGGAGCGGATCGCCCTCGTCTCGTACGCGCCGCTGCGGCGCTGGGCGGCGCGCACGGGGGCCCGGCCCGGGGCGTACGACGAGCAGGGCCCCGTCTTCATCCACGCCGAGGAGTGCGGCGGCCCGGCGGCCGGGCCGTCCGGGCACCCCTTCGCGCGGCCGGGCGCGCTGCGGGCGCTGCGCCGCTACGACGCGGAGGGCCGCATCGTGGGGGGCCGCCTCCTGGAACTTCCGGAGGCGGCGGACGACGCCCTCGACCGGGCCCTGGCGGAAGCGTTCGCCGATCCCGGGGTGGCCCTGGTGCACGTCAGGGCGGTCGAGTACGGCTGCTTCCTCTTCGAGGTGCGCCGGGCGGACGCGGGCCGCTGAACGGTCCCGCGCGACGCACGACGGGCCGGGCACCCGCTCGGGTGCCCGGCCCGTCGTATGTGACGCGGTGGGTGTCAGCCGCGCAGCTCGGCCGCGACCAGCTCCGCGATCTGGACGGCGTTCAGGGCCGCGCCCTTGCGGAGGTTGTCGCTGGAGAGGAAGAGGGAGAGGCCGTGCTCGACGGTCTCGTCGACGCGGACGCGCCCCACGTAGGAGGCGTCCTTGCCGGCGGCCTGGAGGGGCGTGGGGACCTCGGAGAGCTCGACGCCGGGGGCGTCCTTCAGCAGCTCGTAGGCCCGCTCGACGGTGATCGGACGCTCGAAGCGGGCGTTGACCTGGAGGGAGTGGCCGGAGAAGACCGGGACCCGGACGCAGGTGCCGGAGACCTTGAGCTCCGGGATCTCCAGGATCTTGCGGGACTCGTTGCGGAGCTTCTGCTCCTCGTCCGTCTCGAAGCTGCCGTCGTCGACGATCGAGCCGGCCAGGGGCAGCACGTTGAAGGCGATGGGGCGGACGTAGACGCCCGGCTCCGGGAAGTCGACGGCCTCGCCGTCGTGGGCGAGCTCGGACGCCCGGTCGGCGACCTTGCGGACCTGCCCGTCCAGCTCCGCCACACCGGCGAGCCCGGACCCGGACACGGCCTGGTAGGTGGTGGCGATCAGCGCGGTGAGCCCCGCCTCCTCGTGCAGCGGCTTGAGGACCGGCATGGCGGCCATCGTCGTGCAGTTCGGGTTGGCGATGATGCCCTTGGGGCGGTCGGCGATCGCGTGCGGGTTGACCTCGGAGACGACCAGCGGCACGTCGGGGTCGCGGCGCCAGGCGGAGGAGTTGTCGATCACGACGGCGCCCTGGGCGGCGACCTTCTCGGCCAGCGCCTTGGAGGTCGCGCCGCCGGCGGAGAAGATCACGATTTCCAGACCGGTGTAATCGGCGGTGGAGGCGTCCTCGATGGTGATCTCCGTGCCCTGCCAGGGCAGCGTGGACCCGGCGGAGCGCGCCGAGGCGAACAGGCGCAGCTCGGTGACCGGGAACGCCCGCTCGGCGAGGATTTTGCGCATGACTCCGCCGACCTGACCGGTGGCTCCGACGATTCCGATCCTCACGGGGACTCCCTACTCATGTACACCACAACTGTCACTGCCAGGGACGGCTCACCCCGGCTGAACAGTTCCATCATGTGGTGCTACCCGCCCCAAAAGTCCAATCCATTGTCCGCGGGACGGGACGCCCTCCGGGCAGGTGGCCTCCTGCGTGCACCCGGTGACCTCGCGCGCGGCCTCGTCCAGAAGGGCGGCGGTCCCCGCGGATCCGGCGCGGGCCTCCGCGCGGGAGACGGCCTCGCCGACCGCCTTCTCCAGCGCTGAGAGTCTCGCGGCGCGGTCGGGGTGGCGATGCAGTGCCACGTACACGCCCCAGCGGTGCAGGAACGTATGCACGGGAACAGCGTTGTCGGCCTTCTCCGCCTCTTGCCGGGCCGCTCGAATTTCCCGCTCGAAGCGGTCGGCGGCGGTCGAGCCAAGCGAGGTGACGGCCACACGTAGCGCTGCTTCCGTCAGCGGGGGCATAGGGAACAGCGGATTGCCCCGGGCCGGATCGGCGAGACCTCTCACAGGCCCAGGACGGAACGGACCGTGCGCTCGACGCGCTCCATGGTGTCGAGGGACACCTCGCCCAGCAGCTTGCCCTGGTCGAATCGGTGCGCCGCGTACTGAGTGAGATTGACCGGCACGGCTACAGCCGCCACGGGATCGGCGATCGGGACGGACAAGAGGGTGTCGGGATAGGCGCCCGCCGGGTGGAGGATCATGCAGACTGCTGCCCTGTAGCTGTCGTTGGCCTCGTCGATGGATAACACCATCACGGTGCGCGTCACGTCAGTGAGGGGCAGCTCCCAGATCGTGCCACGCTTCAAGGGATGTCTCCCGCCGGGTCCGCGTCGCCGGTGTCGACGAGGAGGACGCCTCCCATGGCCGTCTGGGCCTCGGCCGCTTCTTTGATCATCTGGCGGTGCAGAGTGCGCACCATGTACGCGTTGAGGGAAAGCCCCGAGTCGGCTGCGGCCTTGCGTACCTCGGCGTCGAGCTCATCCGGTATGCGCACTGTGAATACACTCATGCCAGCACGATAGCCATCAGCTTCGGCTCCGCACAGGCTCCGCCCTTACCATCACCCGAACGGGGCGGACCCCCATACCGTGGGCCCGCCCCGTCCGCTCGCGCGGGCGTCAGCCGGTCAGGCCGTTGGCCTTGATCGTCAAGGCGTACGGGTTCTCCAGCAGCGGCGACGTGCGGCGCGACTCGACCTCGATCTCCCAGACGCCCGGCACCGGGTTGGTGTAGCCGCGCTGGTCGGGGCGGCAGGTGTTGCCCGGGTTCGGGTAGTTCGGGTAGCAGTTGATCGTGGACGTCGGGTCGGCCGGGACGCCGTACGGGCTGATGGCGATGAAGCGGGTCTGGCTGCCCGCCGTCAGGCCGCCGAGCGCGACGTCCAGCGACTTCGCACCCTTGGGCACGGTCACGAAGTACGACGTGGTGGCGTTGCGCGTGGCCTTGCCGGACGTCTTGAGCTCGTACGACGGCGCGGTCAGCGGCTGCGCGACGACGACGGTCGTCAGGATCTGCTTGTCGACGCCCTCGGTGCGGTCGTCGTCCACGGTGAGGATCGCGCTGTGCAGGCCGTTCGTCTTCGCCTTGGCCTTGACCTGGACGGTCACCGGCTTGTTCAGCGGCAGCTTCACCTCGTCGTCACCGACGATCTTGAACGTGCCGTCGTTGTTCCGCCACTTCAGCTCGTGCCACACGGCCTTGTCGGGGCCGGAGGTGCGGGTGACGGTGACGTCGTACGTCCGCGTCTCGCCGGCCTTGAGGCCGCCCTCGCGGTCGTAGACGCCGGTGCCGAAGCCCGGGGTCTTCAGCCGGCCGGCGAGCACGGTGGAGACCGGCGCCTTGACCGTGTAGTCGTGCGCGGTCGCGTGGTCGCGCAGCGCGTCCCAGGCGTCCTCGACGTTGATCAGGCCGGCGCCCTGCTCGTACGCCTGCGCACCCTTGATCTGCTTGGCGGTGCTGGTCAGCGCCGTCCGCAGGTCGGCCGGGGTGAGCTTCGTCTTCTTCTGCTTCGCGGCGGAGATCAGCAGCGCCGAGGCGCCCGCGGCCTGCGGGGAGGCCATCGAGGTGCCCTGGAGCATCCCGTAACCGGGCGGCAGCGCGTAGCCGGCCTCGGCGACGGGCGCGCCCGGCTCCCAGGTCGGGACGGCGTTGATCGACGCGCCGGGCGCGCTGATCGTCGGGGTGAAGCCGCCGTCCTCGCGCGGGCCGCGGGAGGAGAAGGGCATCATCGCGTACTTCGTCCTGACCTCGGAGCCGTAGTTCGCGGCCCAGGTGTCCTTGGAGATCGCGGCGCCGACGCTGATGACCTTGTCGGCCAGGCCGGGGTCGCCGATGGTGTTGGCGCCCGGACCGCTGTTGCCCGCGGAGATCACGAGCTGCACGCCGTAGGTGTCGATGAGGCGGGTGTAGAGCTCGGCGCGGGCGTTGTTGCCGTCGTTGAGGGCCGGCAGGCCGCCGATCGACATGTTGACGATGTCGACGCCGCGGTTGACCACGAGGTCGAACATGCCCTCGGTCAGGGCGACGTTGGTGCAGCCGCCGGTCCAGGTGCAGGCCCGCGAGGAGACGATCTTCGCGCCCGGGGCGGCGCCGTTCATCCTGCCGCCGAAGAGACCGTTGGCGGCGGTGATGCCCGCGACGTGTGTGCCGTGCTCGGACTCGATGACGCCGATGTTGACGAAGTCGGCCTTCTTGCCGACCCAGTCGCCGCCCTTGGGCGTCATCGGCACGTCCTTGCGGATCTGCACGACGAAGGGGATGCGCTCGGCGATCGCGGTGTCGGGGTTGTCCTTGCCGAAGTACCCGACCTGGAACCCGTCCTTGTAGGGCTTGAGCTCCTCGTCGTTGCCGAAGTTCGCGTCGTCGTCGAGGTCGACGCGGACGCTGCCCTTGGCCTTGTCGTAGAGGACCGCCCACGTGTCGGTGGTGTCACCGTCGCGGTTGAGGTCGCCCTTCATGTCCCCACCGGTGGTGGCGTCCTCGCGGAAGAGCGCGACCTGGTACGAGCCGCCCGCCGGCGCGGTGTAGGTGCGGCCGTTGAACGAGAAGGAGGGACCGGAGGCGTCGGCCGTCATCGGCAGCCAGGTGCCGTCCTGGTCGGCCAGCGGGTCGGTCGCGGTGACCCAGTCGACGATCTTGCGCTCGCCGGTGGTGGTCTTCTGCAGCGCCGGGTGCCCGAGGTCGACGCCGGAGTCCAGGATGCCGATGGTCACGCCGCGGCCGTCGGCCTCGGGGTGGTCCTCGACGAAGTCGACGGCGCCGGTCTCGAAGGCCGGCTGGTAGGGGTTCTTCGCCGGGGTGTCCTTGCCCGGAGCGGGGTAGGTGCCCGCCGCGCGGCCCCGGGCGCCCGGGGCGGTGTCGGCCCGTGGGGTCGGGTCGGGGAGCTTGATCTCCTGCTTGAGGTCGATGCCGTGCACCGAGTCGAGCTTGTTCGCCTCGGCGATCGCGGCGTCGGCCTTCTCGGTCGGCACGGTCGCCCGGACGTAGCCGAGCTTGTCGTAGGACTGGCCGACCGAGGCGCCCTTGATGGCGCCGAGCTTCTCGGCGACCTGGGCGGTCCGGCCGGGCTCGGTGGCGATCATCATCGTGACGGTCTTGTCGCCGTCGGCCTTGGCGCCGGCGAGCAGGGACTGGTCCTGCGAACCGAGCTTGGCCGGGGCCGAGTTGCCCGGCGGGACCGGGGTGGGCCGGTCGGCGAACGCGGGCACGGCGGCCGTGGCGGTGAGGGCGGCCACCAGACCGGCCGCGAGGGCTATTCGTGCCGCGTGTCTCGCGCCGGGGCGCGGCGCGTTGGGGGCGTCGGGGGTCATGAACATCCCTAGCTGAGTTGACGTCAAGGGCGGTCTGTACTGCGGGCGTCCGGAAATCGGAGCCGGATGACCGATCACTTTTATGGAAGTGACGGGGGTTTGGGGAGAGTTGTCGGAGAAGGAAAGTAAGGATGGCGTAAACCCGCCATCCGCCACTCGGGAGGAAGCATGCCGAAGGGCGTGAAGCGGTCAGGGGCATTCCCGCAGCTCAGAGGGTGTACACCAAACGGACTACAGCAACGGCCCCAGGACCGGCTCGTCGTTCCCCCCGAGAGTGAACGCTGAATGAGCGTCAGCCGGCGAGGGGACGAGTGCTGTATGTCCGTTCGCAATCGCCAAGATCGATGTGAGGTGATCGGCGGCGGCCGTTGCGGCCGTGTTCACGCCCAGGTCATCCGAACTGCCAACCATCCTCAGTGACAGACCGCAGCCAGCACGGATCGCACCGACCACCGCAGCCAGCTCGCCCTTCGCGTTCGCACTCGGGGAGACCGCTATGTACCGCAGATCCGACAGATCCGCAGCCACCGGCGTCGACCGCCGTACGTTCCTCGCGGCAGCGGGCGCCGTCACCACCGCCACCGGCATCGGGCTGGCCCTGGGCGCGGACCGCGCCGCGGTCGCCGCCGGCCCGGAGGACATCAAGGCCGCCGCGGCCGCCACCGCCCCCACGGGCGCGGGCACCACCCTGGTCTCCGTCGCCGCGCCCCGCGGCAACGGCGGCTACCGGCGCCTGGGCGACGGCCCCGGCTGGCCCCGGCTCGTCCGCTCGGAGCTGGCTTCCGCCAAGAACGGCCGCGAGGACCGGCGCACCACGCTCGCCTCCTTCGTGCAGTTCACCGACCTGCACCTGACGGACGTGCAGCACCCCTTGCGCTACGAGTTCTTCCGCGCCGGCGCCCCGGGCGCCTGGCGGCCCCACGAGGCCCTCACCCTGCCGGGCGTGATCTCCCTCGTCGAGCGCGTCAACAAACTGCGCCGGGGCCCCGCCACCGGCGCCCCGCTGGGCTTCGCCATCACCACCGGCGACAACGGCGACGAGAACGCCAGGATCGAGGTCGAGTGGTTCCTCACCGCCCTCAGCGGCGGCCGGCTGACGCCCAACACCGGCGACCCGCGGCACTACGAGGGCGTGCAGAACAGCGGCCTGCCGCTCTACTGGCACCCCGACAGCGCCCTGCGCGACAACGACAAGCAGGCCGGTTTCCCGCGCATCGACGGCTACCTCTCCGCGGCCATCCGCGGCGTCAACAGCCCCGGCCTGAACATCCCCTGGTACTCGACGTTCGGCAACCACGACCTGCTCTCCGGCGGCTGCTACCCCGCCGCCGGCAGCTTCGTCCAGGACGCCGCCGTCGGGAACAAGAAGCTCCAGACCATCTCCGCCGCCGAGGCCAAGTGGCTGATGGAGGGCGAGGCCAAGGGCGTCGACCCCAAGGGCGAGCGCATCCGCGAGCTGCTGGACGCGCGCCGCAAGGAGATGCGCACGGTCACCCCCGACCCGCGCCGCGTCCCGCTGACGGCCAAGCAGTACGTCGCCGCCCACCTCGACCAGCGGTACAAGGGCCACGGCCCCCTCGGTCATGGCTACACCCGCGACAACCTCGCCTCGGGCGACCTCTTCTACACCTTCCAGGTCTCCGACCGCGTCATCGGCATCAGCCTCGACACGACCGACCCCGGCGGCCACTACCAGGGCTCCCTGGGTACCGCCCAACTGCGCTGGCTGGAGCGGACGCTGGAGCAGTACAAGGACAAGTACGCGCTCGTCTTCAGCCACCACCCCAGCTGGAGCATGAGCAACCGGACCGCCGACCCGGCCCACCCCGGCGAGGACCGGCACGACGGCGACGAGCTGATCTCCGTGCTCCAGCGCCACAACAACGTCCTGGCCTGGATCAACGGCCACAGCCACCGCAACCGCATCCGGCCGCGCGGCAGCTTCTGGGAGATCGCCACCGCCTCCCACGTCGACTACCCGCAGCTGGCCCGCGTCATCGAGGTCGCCGACAACCGCGACGGGACGGTCTCGCTCTTCACCACCCTCATCGAGTCCGCCGCCCCGTACCGCACCGACTTCCGCGACCTTTCCCAGACCGGCCTCGCCTCTCTCTACCGCGAGCTGGCCTTCAACGCCCCGGGCGCCGACACCTCGCTCAGCGGCGCGCCCGCAGACCGCAACACCGAGCTGCTGCTCCCCAGGCGCTGACGCGCGGTTCACCGGGGCAGGACGACCAGATACGCCGCCGGGTCGCGGTCGGCCGACGCCATCAGGGCGGTACGGACCACCGCGCCCTGCTGGTCGGGCGACTCGCCCAGCTTCCTCGGCGTGACGTGCACGACCGTGACGCCGAGCCGCTCCAGGTGCTCGCGCTTGCGGTACTGCGCGGACCACTGCACCTCGTCCTCCTGCCGTGGCGTCCGCGCGTCGATCTCCACCGCCACGCTGTGCTCGGGCCAGAAGGCGTCCACCCGGCCAAGGAACGTCCCGCCGGGCAGCCGGAGGTCGACGTTCCACAGCGGTGCGGGCAGCCGGTGGTCGCGCACCAGGTCGTAGAGCCGGCCCTCGGCGACGGCCCGGCTCTCGGCGAGCAGGGTGTCGACGGCCTCCATCACATGGGGCCGGCCCATCAGCCGGGCCCGGGTCAACTCGCCCACGATCGCGGCCGCTTCGCAGTGCCCCTCGCGCACGGCCTCGATGAGCAGCCGGCGCACCGTGGTGGCGTCACCGAGCTGGGAGACCGCGTCGGCGACGGCCCGCGGGACCGGCGCGACGGGCACGCCCGTCAGCATCCGGGCGCGCGGCGGGGTGTGCGCCCGTACGAGCCGGACGAACCCGGTGGTCCGCAGCCGGCGGGTGCGCGGCACGAGCACGTCGATGCGGTCGAGGGAGAGCAGCGGGGGCACGGACGTGAAGCGGTGCAGGGCCAGCGCGGCCGAGCCGGTGATCATCGCCTCGCCGTACGGGCCCGCGGCGGCCGCCCGCGCGGCGGCGGTGGT
>NZ_JAGGOL010000014.1 GCF_018614525.1 Streptomyces sp. ISL-11 | reverse complement strand
AGGCGGCCCAGCGGGCGGCCCGGCGGCTGCCGTCGCCGCGGCTGATGTCCCTGCTGACGCTGCGTGAGGCGGGCGGCTGGGCCGGGCTCGCGGACCGGGCGGCGTGCGAGGAGGCGCTGCTGCGGGCCCGCACGCTGTTCGAGCGCGGTGCCGCCGACGCGGATCCGGAGTGGATGTCGTTCTTCGGCGAGGCGGAGCTGGAGGGCCTGGAGGCGCAGTGCTGGTCGGCGCTCGGCGACTGGACGCGCGCCGCGGACCACGCGCGGCGCGCGGTGGACCTCCAGAACGAGCACTTCGCCCGGAACATCGCGCTGTTCACCGCCCAGCTGGCGGGCGACCTCGCCCGCGGCGGCGCGCCGGACGCGGCGGCGGCCGAGTGCGAGCGGGCCCTGGACCTGCTGTCGGAGGTCCAGTCCACGCGCGTGCGCGTGATGCTGGCGGCCACGGCCCGCACGCTGGGACGCCACCGGGGCGACCCGGGCGTCGCGGCCTTCCTGGACCGGTACGAGGCGGCTACGCGCTGAATCAAGCCCGTCCGGCGATTGAGGACACCAGCCACCAGCGCGTGCCCGGACAGCGAATCCTCAGCCCAGATGCCCCGTGTCGTTCCACCGCTCGATCGCCGGCGCGCCGTACGCCCACCCCAGGATGGACAGCGACGTCGGGTCCAGCCGGATCCGCGCCGCGAACGACGCGTCCAGGCCGAGCCAGCGCGAGCCGATCGTCCGCAGGATGTGCCCGTGGGCGAAGATCAGCACGTCGCGGTCGGCCGAGCGGGCCCACTCCACGACCTCGTCCGCGCGCGCCGAGACGCCGGCCAGCGTCTCGCCCTCGGGGACGCCGTCGCGCCAGATGAGCCAGTCGGGGCGGCCCGCCTTGATCTCGGCGGGGGTCATGCCCTCGTACGCGCCGTAGTCCCACTCCATGAGGGCGTCCCAGTCGGTCGCGCGGTCGCCGAAGCCGGCCAGCTCGCAGGTCTCCTTGGCGCGGACCAGGGGGCTGGTGCGGATCTCGACGCCCGGCAGGCCGTCCCAGGGGCCGCGGTGGAGCCGCTCGCCGAGGAGCTTCGCGCCGCGGCGGCCCTCGTCGAGGAGGGGGATGTCCGTGCGGCCGGTGTGCTTGCCGGACAGTGACCATTCCGTCTGTCCGTGCCGGGCCAGCAGGATGCGCGCAGAGGGCATGGAGGAAGCCGCCCCTTCATAAGATTTCGGTGACATTCGCTACAGATCGCCACACATGCCGGCAGAAGCCGACAGAAACGATCTGCTTGCTTTCCATCATCGCTCACGCCCGTCACAGGCAACCCCCCGGTCATTCCGGGCGTCTCCTCCCCCGTGCCCCGTCCGCCGGGACGGAACAGCGGGCGAACTCCGGGTTTCCGGGAACCCGCGGGGCGGTGTGCGTTCCATGCGGCGTACACCGTACGGTGGCATGCGCGCTTGTTGGCCGCCTGAACATATGGAGAGCGTCCGGATGTACCGCACCGCACCACTGGGGAAGCGGCCGCGCTGGTGGACCGAGCTGCCGCTGATAGCCGTGGTGTACGCGGTGTATTCGGCGGGCCGCCTGCTCGTCCGTGGCGATGTGCAGCCCGCCGTCGATCACGGCCTGTCGATCCTCGACATCGAGCAAACGCTCCGAATAAATTTCGAGCACCCGCTCAACCGGCTGTTCACGCACCACGCGTCCCTCGGCATACCCGCCGACTTCGCCTACGCCTCCCTGCACTACATCCTCACGCCCGCCCTCCTGATCTGGGCCTTCAAGCGCCGCCCGGCCGACTACCGCTTCCTGCGCAGCTGGCTGATGGTCTCCACCCTGATCGGGCTCGTCGGCTTCACGCTGCTGCCCACCTGCCCGCCCCGTCTGCTGGACGACACCTACGGGTTCGTCGACACCATGGCGCAGTACGGCTCGTACGGCTGGTGGGGCGGCGACGCCAGCGCCCCGCGCGGCCTCGGCGGGATGACCAACCAGTACGCGGCCATGCCGAGCCTGCACGTCGGCTGGGCGCTGTGGTGCGGTGTCGTGATGTGGCGCCACGGCCGCTCGGCCTGGGCGAAGGCCGCGGGCGTGGCTTATCCGCTGGCCATCACGCTCGTCGTGATGGGCACCGCCAACCACTACTTCCTGGACGCCGTCGCCGGTGCCGCCGTCATGGGTGCCGGCCTGCTCCTGGCCCGGCCGGCGCTGCGGCTGCTGGACCGGATACGGAATCGTTTCTTCGGCGCGGTGCGCGAGGAAACCACCGGGACGCCCGCGAATGTCAGTGGCGGATGCGAGACTTCGGCAGGTACAGCGGAGAGACCTCGCGAGGCGGACGCCAGTGACCAGATCCCTCGACAGCCGGCCCACGGTGCCGGCGACAGCCGCACCGACGGCGCTGCGGCAGCGGCTCGCTGAGCTGCGCGGCCCCGCCGCGCCGCGCCCCCTCGACGCCCGCGGCCTGGCGGCCCTGGCCGCCAACCCCGGCTGCCGGCGCCGGGTGCTGCTCGACGGTGCCGGCGTGGACAAGGCCGCGCTGGCGACGGCCCTCGGCTCGCCGTCGTCGTTCGGACAGTCCCAGTTCGCCTTCGTCCGGGGCAATTCCTTCGAGGCCCGCGTCAAGGCCGACGGCGGCCGGGCCCTGGTCCGCCTGCTCCACGAGCGGCTGCGCGACGGCTCGCCGCCGCCGGAGCCGGACGCGGTCGACACCCCCGACCTGACGGCCTCCGGCCCGGAAGGGCGTACGGCCCGTACGGCCCTGGCCCTGCGCGACGCCGCCGCCGGGCGGTGGACGCTCCTGGACCACCCCCTGCTGGCCCTCGAAGTCGCCGGTGCCCCCGTCTGCCTGGAGCCGGACGCGGTGGTCGTCCACCCCGACGGCGACTGGACGGTCGTGGAGATCAAGTCCTTCGCGATGATCGACGGCGCCGCCGACGCCGCCAAGGTGGGCGCGGCGGCCCGGCAGGCAGCCGTGTACGCCCTCGCCCTGGAGGGCGTCGCCGGGCACCTGGCGGACCGCGGTCCCGCGCGCGTCCGCCCGTACGTCCTGCTGGTCTGCCCCAAGGACTTCTCCAACCTCCCGGCCGCCGAGCTCGTCGACGTCCGCAAGCAGCTCGCCACCACCCGCCGCCAGCTCGCCCGGCTGACCCACGTCGAGGACATCGCCGCCGAGCTGCCCCCTGGCACCACCTTCGACCTCCGCCCCGCCGACGACGGCCGCACGCCCACCCGGCCCGTGGCGGAGCTCACGGCGGCGGTCGATTCGGTCGGCGCCGCGTACGCGCCGGAGTGCCTGAGCGCGTGCGAGCTGGCCTTCCACTGCCGGGCGCACTCCCGCGCGCGGGGCGCCGTGGAGGTGCTCGGGCGGGGGGTGCGCGGCGAGCTGGGCGGGCTCTCCACCGTCGAGGCCGTGCTGGCCGTCGCCGAGGGCGCCGCCGGTGAGCCCGACGACCCCGCGGTGGTCGCCCTGCGCCGCGCGGCGGCCCTGCGCGCGGAGGCGCTGGCCCTGTCCGCCACGGGCACGGAGGCCCCATGTCGCTGATCACCACGCTCGCTCGGATGGAAGCCGTGCGGGACGGCCGGGCCCGGCCCCTGGCGACCGTGCGGCACCGCCATCTGTCCGGGCGCCCGCTGGTGCTCGTACCGCTGACCACCGCCGGTGAGACCGGCGCGCCGCTCGGGGCGATGGTGGGCACCGACCGCGACGCGCCGCTGCTGCTGGTGGTCCCGCAGCCGCGCGACAGGGACCTGCGCTTCGCGTTCCTGTCCCGGCTGGCCGACGCCGTGCTGCCGTACATCGAGGAGTACGCCGACGAGGTCGAGTGGGAGCAGCGCAAGGAGACCGACCCGGAGACGGGCAAGAAGGTCACCGTCGACGTCGAGCTGTGCGCCGGCGCGCCGCAGCTGCTGGTGCCGAGCACGGCGGGCGTGGAGTACGTACGGCTGCTGGGCCGCTCCATGCGCTTCCGGCGCACGGCCGAGCAGGATCCGACGGCGGCGTATCCCGCTCCCCCGCGCGTGCCGCTGCTCGGCCGCTGGCTGACGCACTTCGGGGAACGGGCCCGGGTGCCGGGCTCGTCGCTGCTGCTGCCGATGACGCAGGTGCTCGGCCGCCACTGGGCGACGGGCCAGAGCGTCCTGGAGGACCAGCACCTGGGGGCGCTGCTCGCCTGGATCGCCCCGCCGCCGGGGCTGACGGGCGCCGAGGCGGCGCTGCGCGCGGAGCTGGCGCGCGACGGGGAGGGCCTGCTGCTGCGGCCTCCCGCCGGCCCGGCCACGGACCCGGTCTTCGACAACAAGCGCCTGGGCCCGGCCACGGCGCGCTACGACGCGGGGCGGCCGGGCGCGGAGGACGAGATCCACGCCCTCCTGGAGTCCCAGCTGCGCCCCACGTGGGACGCGGTGTGGCAGGGCGTCGACCTGCTGCGCGCGCTGCCCGAGGGGGCGCGCGTGGGCGAGCGGTGGAAGCGCGACCGCTGGTCGTTCACCGCGCACCGGGACCGGGTACGGGCGGGCGAGCCGCCGCAGCCCCGGCGGGACGACGCGGTGACGGCGGCGCGCAAGCTCGCGGCGCGGGAGACGGCGCAGGCGCAGCTGGACGCGCAGGAGGCGCTGGACGACCCGCTGGTCATGGCGGGGCGGCGGCTGACCGGTGAGGCGTTCGTGGGGGAGGTCACCGAGGTGGTGATGGAGTATTCGGAGGCGAAGGTGCCGCGTCCCCGGCCGCTGGTGACGGTCCGTACGGACGACCGTCCCCTGCTGGCCGAAGGGGCGAAGGCGCACCGCGTCCTGGACGACGGCAAGGCGCAGGCGGCGGAGTTCGTCGCCCACGTGCCGGACGGCTCCGGGGAGCTGACGCTCCGGCTGACCGGCGGCATGGGGCGGGGCAAGGTGCCCGACTCGGGGTCGGTGCCGGAGAAGGGCGACCGCGTCTGCTGGACGCTCTTCGAGCACGCCCCGCGCGGCGGCCCGGAGCTGCCCGATCCCGAGCGGACCCCCTGGACGCACGGCGGCCCGCCCGGCGAGAGCACGGAGGAACCCGACCCGGTGACCGCGGAGGACAGTCTGTGAACACGAACCGCGCGGCCGGTGCCGGGGTGGCGCCGTGATCGTACGAGCGACGGACGTCCGCGCCGGGTCCTTCGACCCGTCCTCGGCCGCCACGGCGGCGACGGACGCCATCCTGCGCGACACCCTGCACGGCCCGCACCGCGGCGTCGTGGTGGACTCGCCGCCGGGCGCGGGCAAGTCGACGCTGGTGGTCCGGGCCGCCCGGGAGCTGGCCGCCGCGGGCCGGCCGCTGATGATCGTGGCGCAGACCAACGCCCAGGTCGACGATCTGGTGACGCGGCTGGCCGCGAAGGACCCGGAGCTGCCGGTGGGGCGGCTGCACAGCAGTGACGCGCGCCCGTACGACCGTGCGCTGGACGCGCTCCCGTCGGTGGTGACGTCCGCGAAGGCCGCCGATCTCGCCGGGCTCGACGTCGTGGTGTCCACGGCCGCGAAGTGGGCGCACACCAAGGTCGCCGAGCCGTGGGGGCACGCGATCGTCGACGAGGCGTACCAGATGCGCTCGGACGCGCTGCTGGCGGTGGCCGGGCTGTTCGAGCGGGCGCTGTTCGTGGGCGACCCGGGGCAGCTGGACCCGTTCAGCGTCGTGGGCGCCGAGCAGTGGGCGGGTCTGTCGTACGACCCGTCGGCGAGCGCGGTGAGCACCCTCCTCGCCCACAATCCGGACCTGCCACAGCACCGGCTGCCGGTCTCCTGGCGGCTGCCGGCGTCCGCCGCGCCGCTGGTCTCGGACGCCTTCTATCCGTACACGCCGTTCCGCAGCGGCACCGGCCACGGCGACCGGCGGCTGTCCTTCGGCGTGCCGTCCGACGGTTCGGGCCCGGACCGGGTGCTGGACGAGGCCGCCGCGTCGGGCTGGGGGCTGCTGGAGCTGCCCGCCCGGCACACCCCGCGCACGGACCCGGAGGCGGTGGGCGCCGTGGCGCTGGTGGTCCGCCGGCTGCTGGACCGGGGCGGCGCAGCCACCAGTGAGCTCTCGCCCGATCCGGTGCCGCTCACGGCGGACCGGATCGCGGTGGGCACGGCCCACCGCGACCAGGCGGCGGCCGTGCGGGCGGCGCTCGCCGCGCTGGGGGTCCGGGAAGTGACCGTGGACACCGCCAACCGTCTCCAGGGCCGCGAGTTCGACGTGACGGTCGTCCTGCACCCGCTGTCGGGGCGCCCGGACGCCACGGCCTTCCACCTGGAGACCGGCCGGCTGTGCGTGCTGGCCTCGCGCCACCGGCACGCGTGCGTGGTGGTGTGCCGGGCGGGCGTCGACCGGCTGCTGGACGAGCACCCGTCGACGGAGCCGGTGCGGCTGGGCGTGACGGTGAAGTTCCCGGACGGCTGGGAGGCGAACCACGCGGTGCTGGCGCACCTCAACGAACATCGTGTGGCCTGGCGGCCGTGACGAGCACCCGCCCCCTGCCCGCCGGGCGGAGTCCGGCACGCCGCCGGAGGCGGCCATCGGATACAGCCCGGACGGCTGGGAGGCCAACCACGCGGTGCTGGCGCACCTGAACGAACACCGTGTGGCCTGGCGGCCGTGACGGTTCCCGGAGGCCGGTGGGGCCGCGGGTGAGCGGTGGAAAACGGCAATCCATGCCCCCCGGGCGCACTTGCGCGACGCAGGACAATGGATGGCGGTGCAGACGATCCTGGAGGTATGTACATGTGCGAGCCGAAGCCGGCTCCCGGCGCGCGCGACAGTGGTCCGCGCCGCTTGAAGCCCGCGCAGCTGCTCTTCGAGCCGCCCGAGGCCGTCGCCGATCCCGAGCACTTCTTCGATCTGGAGTCGATCGAGGATCCGCGTGAGCTGCTGGCCCGCTCGACCGAGCTGGCGCTGGCCTTCCGCGCGGCGGCCGACCGGGCGACCGAGTACCAGGCGGTGGCAGCGGCCCAGCTCGCCGACCCCGGGCGCTTCGACCGGCTGCCGACGGCCGTGATCGCGGCGCGCGCCGAATGGAGCGAGGACTACGCGAGGAAGATGGTCGAATTCGGCCGTGACCTGCTGCGGGGCAGCAACAGCACGGTCGACTGAGCGACACGGCCCATGGTCCCCACCATGGGCCGTTGGCATATGCGCGGCGGAAGATAGCGCACCGTCCCGCCCCCTGTCCCGATTTCCGGTAACTACCGGGAACCGGCGGGGACCGGCCACGTTATATGGGCTCCATGAGCTCCCGGCAGCACGACCCGCGCCCCTCCCACCTGTCGACCGCCCTCTCCGCTCTTCCCTCCCTCCCCTCCGCTCCCTCCGCCCCCTCCGCCCCCTCCTCGTGTGGGCGAACCGCCCTCCCCTCCCGCCTCCCCGACCCTTTCTCCGCCCGGCCCCCCGCACCGCAGCCGCGGCAGACCGCCGCCTTCGTCACCCTCGCCGGGGCCGACTGGCTCGCCTCCGCCAGCCGCTTCCCCAGCAGCGTCCACGCCCTGTGGGCCGAGAGTCCCGGCGCGCCGCTCGTCCTGCCCTGCGGCGGCGCCTTCGACGTGGTGAGCGTCCCGGCGCTCTTCGGCCGCCGGATGCTCGACCGGTTATGGGCCGGCGGCCCCGGCTCCGGCCCGGTCGCCGCACAGCGCGGCCGGCTGCTGCTCTTCGCCGCCCCCGGCACCGCCCAGCGCCTTCCCGCCCTGCTCACCTGGGAGGAGTGGGCCCGTGCCATGCCCCCGCTGCTGTGCCACGGCACGGGCGACGCGGTGACCGTCCCCCCGCTCTGGCCGGCCGGCGAGGACGACCCGACGCCACCCGCCAACCGCTGGCTGGTCGCTCCCGAGGTGCGCCACCCCTGGCTGCCCGACGCGGAGGTGCTCCTGTGGGCCTGCGTGCGCGTCGCCCGGGCGACGGCGGGCCGTGGCCCCACCGCGCCCGGCGCCCCCGTGACCAGCACGAGCACGCTTTCGCCCCGCTGAAACATAGGGATTTTCGTTCCACCGGATCAGGGTGCTAAAGTCTTCCACGTCAGCAGGCGCCGCTAGCTCAGTTGGTTAGAGCAGCTGACTCTTAATCAGCGGGTCCGGGGTTCGAGTCCCTGGCGGCGCACCGACAGAAGAAGGCCCCTCACCGATGGTGAGGGGCCTTCTTCGTGCTGCCCGGATGCCGTTCACTTCCAGGTCACGCCCACCGTCCACGATCCGCCCGCCGTCCGCCCCCGCACGGTGACCCGCACCCCGTCCTCCGAGGTCAGGGACTCCCCCACGCCCAGCGGGGCGTCCGCCAGCGCCGGGTAGACCGACTCGCCCCAGCACGCCTGCCGACCCGGGTGGCCGTCGAGCACCTGTACGGGCCCGCCGCCGGAGGCGGTCTCGCTCCGCACCCGGTAGACCAGCACCCCCTCGGTGCAGGTCGCGGCGTCGTTGCCGTACGCGGAGCGGGCCTCGACGGCGATGGCGCTGGCCGGGCCCGTACGGGCGACGATCAGGCGCGTGCGGCCGTCACCGCCCGGCTGCATCGGGGCCTCCACCGGCTGGAGGGTGTGCAGGCTGCTGCCGGGGCCGCGGACGCAGTCGACGTGCCGCGCGCCCAGCCAGCCCAGCTTCCACTTGTGCCAGGCGAAGGGGTCCGACGCCAGCCCGAACTGGCTGCCCATGAGGTCCCAGTCGCCGACATGGGTGTCCCAGTCGCCCTTGCCGTCCGTGGGCCGGTGGTAGAGGTCGGGCAGGTCCAGGACGTGCCCGGTCTCGTGGGCAAGGACGTTGCGGTCGGGCGGGTGGTGCTCGAAGACGGTCACCACGCGGCGCAGCGCCGTGCCGTCCACCTCGATGGGGCGGTCGAGGTTGACGACCTTGGTCGCGTCGGAGTCGACGCCCGGGGCGTCGGGGTCGGCGACCAGGTAGACGAGGTCGTAGCGGCTGAAGTCGACCTGGGCGTCGGCGGCGGCGATGGCGTCGCGCAGGTAGTCCGACCGCCGGTCACCCTCCCAGTCGCGCTGTATGCGGTACGACGCGGCCGGCCGGGGCATGGCGAACCACCGGTTCACGGGGTGGGGGCGCAGCGAGAAGCGGCCGTAGGAGGCGCGCTCGAAGAAGCGGGCGGTGCCGGGGAAGTGGTCGGCCGCGAGCCGGTCGGGGTCCACCTCGGGGCGGGAGTCCGGAAAGGACAGGAAGATCATGACGGCGTCGAGCCGGCCGGCGGGCCGGGGGTAGGCCGGATTCCAGCTGTCGAGCCCCTCGGAGTGGTGGGCCTGGCTGCGCGGCAGCGCGCACGGTCCGGCGGGACCCTGCGCGTGCGCCGGGACCGCGACGACCGTCGTGGCGATGGCACAGAGAGAGGTGAGCACGGAACCGACGCGGCGCAGGCGAGGCCGGTCCACTCCCATGGGTGTCTGCGGACGCACCACGTCGACCTCCCGGGACGGATTCGGGACACCTCATCCACCCTCATTGGTTTTGTGGTGATATGCCCTGTTCCACTACCCCAGTCGAGTGACTAAGCCGACTTCTGGGTACATCACACTCAGTCACTGATGGTCAATCGAGACGGCGCAGCACCACAGGCTCCGCCACGGCCGCGCACGGTCGTGCAGAAATGGACAAACCGGAGAAGGCGGCTCAGGTGCTCACGGCCGGGCCGCTGGAACGGCACTCGCGTGAGCCCTATGATCGCCACATTTCCAGCACGGATTCCCCCCGTGCAGGCGGCCGCCCGCCGCCTGTCCGGCCACGCGTACGAGATCCACGAGTCCCCTACGAAGCCAGTGCGGAACGAATGCCATGCGGGAGCGAGCGGTGAGCGGAACCCTCGACGGCCAGGGCGGCGCGCCCGGTTCAACGCCTACAGTCGTCACGCAACGTAACGAATCCAGTGATTTCCGTGCCGCGTTCAATGCCGCGCAGCTCGCCATGGCCGTGGTGGGCCGCGACGGCCTGGTCCGTACCGCCAACCACGCGCTCGGCGAGCTGCTGGGCACCGACCCGGCGCGGCTCGCCGACGCCCCGGCGGCCGACTTCACCGGGCTGCGCGAGGACGCGCGCACCTGGAGCGCCTACCGCGAAGTGCTGCTCGGCCGCCGGGAGCGGCTGCACTGCACGAGGCGGCTGAAGCAGCGCGGCGGCCGTCAGGGCGTGTGGGCCGAGGTGATCGTCACGCCGCTGCCCGACAGCTGCGAGACGCTCCTGTCGGTGGCCGACATCAGCGACCGGCGCGACCTGCGGGCCCGTCTGCGGCATCTGCGGATGCACGACCCGGTGACCCACCTGCCCAACCGGAGCCTGTTCTTCGAGCGGCTGACCACGGCGCTCTCGCACGCGGCCCTCGCGCGCGGCGGCAGCGGCCGGATCGGCCTGTGCTACCTCGACCTCGACGGCTTCAAGGCCATCAACGACACCCTCGGCCACCGGGCCGGCGACCGGTTGCTGGGCGCGGTGGCGAAGCGGCTGTCGGAGTGCGCGGCGTCCGGCGGCCATCTGGTGGCCCGGCTCGGCGGCGACGAGTTCGCGCTGCTGGTCGAGGGGTCGACGGGCACCCAGCAGCTCGTCGACCTGGCGGCGTGCGTCCAGGCAGCGCTCCAGCGCCCGTTCGACGTGGCCGGCCACCGGCTGGCCGTGTCGGCGAGCATCGGTGTCGTCGAACGCCCGGCGGCCGGGACGCACGCCACCGAGCTGATGCAGGCCGCCGACACCACGCTCTACTGGGCGAAGGCCGACGGCAAGGCCCGCTGGACCCTCTTCGACCCCGAGCGCAACGCCCACCGGATGACCCGTCAGGCCCTGTCCAGCACCTTGCGGCCGGCGGTCGAGCGGGAGGAATTCCTCCTGCAGTACCAGCCGTTGGTGGGCCTCGGCGACGGTGTCGTACGCGGCGTGGAGGCGCTGGTGCGCTGGCACCACCCGCAGTTCGGCCTGCTTCAGCCGAATCGCTTCATCGGGCTGGCGGAGGAGACGGGCGCCATCGTCCCGCTCGGCCGCTGGGTGCTCGCGACCGCCTGCCGGCAGGCGCGGCGCTGGCAGCTGGAGCACCCCGACGAGCCGATCGTGGTCAGTGTGAACGTGGCCGTGCGGCAGGTGTGGGACTCCGACCTGGTCGCGGACGTGGCGGAGATCCTCACGGAGACCGGGCTGCCGCCCCGGCTGCTCCAGCTGGAGCTGACCGAGTCCGCGGTGATGGGCTCGGCGGGCCGGCCGCTGCAACAGCTCCAGCAGCTCAGCGACATGGGCGTGGCCATCGCCATCGACGACTTCGGCACCGGCTACTCCAACCTCGCCTACCTCAGCCGGCTGCCGGTCTCCACGCTGAAGCTGGACGGCTCCTTCGTCCGCGGCTTCCGCGCGGAGGAGCCGCCGAACCCGGCAGACGAGACGATCGTCGAGGCGCTGGTCCAGCTCGCGCACCGGCTGGGCATCAAGGTGACGGCCGAATGCGTGGAGAGCGCGGAACAGGCGGAGCGGCTGGGCCGCATCGGATGCGACACGGGACAGGGCTGGTTCTACTCCCGCCCCGTACCGGCGGACTCGATCTCGGCGCTGCTGAGCACGGGAGTGCGGCCTTAGGCGGTGGCCGGCGGGACTTCGGCTGCGGGCCGCCTGTGCCGCCTTTGCCGCCTGCGGCGGCGGGCGCCCTGCGGGCGCGTCCTCAATCGCCGGACGGGCTTGATTGCGGCTGGGCTCAGCCGCTCTCAGCCCGTCCGGCGCCTGAGGACAGCGAGCGACCCAATCAAGCCCGTCCGGCGATTGAGGACACACCGCCGCGCAGCGGTGGTGCGCACGACACGGCCCGCAGCCGCCCACTCACGTGGCCGACCTACGCCCCCGGCAACCCATACGCATCGGCAATCAACCCATAACTACGAAGCCGGGCCGCAGGCCCATGCGCATTGGCGGTGATCATCAGCTCGTCCGCCCCCGTTCGCTTCACCAGCCCGTTCAGCCCCTCCGTCACCTCGTCCGGCGTGCCGTACACGACGTTCGCCAGCCAGCTGTCGACGAACTCCCGCTCGGCGGGGGTGAAGTCGTACGCGGCCGCCTCCTCCGGCGAGGGGACCAGGCCCGGCCGTCCGGACCGCAGGCGCAGCATCGCCAGCGCGCCGGTGAGGACCTGCCGGCGGGCCTCGTGGGGGTCGTCCGCCGCGAACGCCTGGACGCCGATCTTGGCGTACGGGCGGTCGAGGACCTCGGAGGGCCGGAAGGATTCGCGGTACAGCTCCAGCGCCGGCACCGTGTTCGCGGCCGAGAAGTGGTGTGCGAAGGAGAAGGGCAGGCCGAGCACGCCGGCCAGGCGCGCGCTGAAGCCGGAGGAGCCCAGGAGCCAGACCGAGGGCCGGTCGGCCTTCTGCACGCCACCGGCGACGCGGCCCTGCACCGGGCCGGGCACGGCGTGGATCCGCGCGTAGGGGTGGCCGTCGGGGAAGTCGTCGTCGAGGAACCGCGTCAGCTCGGCGAGCTGCTGCGGGAAGTCGTCCGCGCCCTCGCCGATCCGGTCCAGCCGGCGCAGGGCGGCGGCGGTCGCGCCGTCCGTGCCCGGAGCGCGCCCCAGCCCCAGGTCGACGCGGCGGGGAGCGAGCGCTTCGAGCGTGCCGAACTGCTCGGCGATGACCAGCGGGGCGTGGTTGGGCAGCATCACCCCGCCCGAGCCGAGGCGGATGCGGTCGGTGTGGGCGGCGAGGTGGGAGAGCACGACGGCCGGCGAGGAGCTGGCGATACCGGGCATCGAGTGATGTTCGGCGACCCAGAACCGGTGATACCCCCGGCGCTCGGCGAGCCGCGCGAGCTCCACCGTGGTTCCGAGCGCCTCCCGCGCGGTCCGGCCGCTGCCGACGGTCGCCAGATCCAGTACGGACAGCGGCACGGGGGCGCTGCCCTCGACCCTGCCCCGGATGGTGTCGTCCTGTATGTCGGCCACGGTGGTCCGCCTTCCTGGTCGTTCGGCTCCTGCGGCGTCGTCCGCGCACGCCGCGTCGTTCGGCTCCTGCCGCGCCGAACAACCGGAGCTCCTCTCCGCTTATTCCCGCAGATCACCGCGCGCGGTCCGCTCCTCGTATGACATGGACATATGCCAAGGTGGCGCGGCGCAGGACAACGCCCTATCTGTTACCGCCGTTCTCTTCAACACCCTCTCCTCGCCGACACTTTCGCCGTTATCGTGGTGAGCGGGACACTCGCTGGAAAGCCCGCAAGGGGGAAGACCGTGGCGCTCAAGCCCGACCCGACCGCGCCGTTCCATTCGGTGCAGTACGCCCTGCGCGTACTGGAGACGGTCGTCAAGCACACCGGCGGTGTGACCGAGACCCAGATCGCGCGCGAGACGGGGCTGCCCGCCGCGCACCTCGCGCATCTGCTGACGATGCTCCGCCACGAGGACTATGTGGAGCGGACGTACGACGGCGCGTTCGTCACCGGTGACGCCCTCGTCCTGCTCGGCTCCGGCGGCGACCGGCAGCGCGCCCTGCAGCTCAAGCTCCAGCAGTCCCTCCACGCACTGCGCGACTCCATCGGCGCCGCGATCTACCTCAGCCGCTACATCGACGGCGAGGTGCGGATCACGCAGTACGCGGACAGCCCGCACACGCCCAAGGTCAATGAGTGGGTCGACTTCCGGTCCGCCGCCCACGCCAGCGCGATCGGCAAGTGCCTGCTCACCCAGCTCGACCACGACGACCGGCGCGATCACCTCGCCCGCCACAAGATCGCCCGGCTCACCTCCCGGACGATCACCAATGAGCAGGTCCTCTTCCGCAAGCTCGACGCGCAGCCCGCGACCGTCCCCGTCCTCGATCTCCAGGAGTACGCGATCGGCACCGTCTGCGCGGCCGTCCCGGTCACGGCGGGCCTGTCGGTGGGCTGCGTCGCGCTCTCCCTGCCGCTGGAGCACGCGCACCGGCTGCGGCACGCCGCCGCGGCACTGAACCAGAAGGCGGCACCCCTGGTGCTGTCGATGGCGCTCTGAACCGGAGGGGCGGCGGCCGGTTAGGAGCACCCGTTCGGACCGGGTATATTTATCTCTGTCAGCAGGCGCCGCTAGCTCAGTTGGTTAGAGCAGCTGACTCTTAATCAGCGGGTCCGGGGTTCGAGTCCCTGGCGGCGCACAGACAGGTTCGAAGGCCCCTCACCATGGTGAGGGGCCTTCGGCCGTTTCCCGAGGCGCGTGCGAACACTTCGCCCCCATTCGCACAGCTCGCCGACCAGCGCACCGCTTTGCCCGGTAAACACCTTGTTTCACCCTTGCGATCATGACGGGCGGTCGGAGATCCTGAACCGACAGCGATGACTCAACGTCAATGCGTGAGCAATGAGTTGAGCGGCGCCGGGGGGGGATCCGGTGCCCTTGGGTCCGTACGGCCAGGGGGGCCGGACGGGCTTCACGGACCGACTGACACCCGCGGTCAGTACGCGTACGGGGGGAAATGACTCATGTCTTCCATGCCTGCCGACGCCCGGCAGTACACCCATGATCCGGCGGCCACGACCCGGCCCCGGGCACCCGGCTTCTCGGGGACCGTCCCGGTCCAGCCGCAGCCGGTCCGCGGCCTGTCCGCGGCGCCGCCGCAGGCCCCGCCCCTGCCGCCAAAGCCGCCCCAGCCGCCCAGAGTGCGCCCGCGCTTCGACTACGAGCACTACAGCCGGCTGGCCGGCCCGCTGACCGAGCCGGACCCCGACCGCCCCTACCGGGTCCGCTACCGCAGCCTGCTCGCGGACGAGACGCACCGCGTCCTGGGAGCCCTGCTGCTCGGAGCCGCGCCCGTCGTCTCGATCGGCCTCCTGGTGTGGCTGATGCAGCCCGCCCACTGGACCCAGCGCGACGACGCCACCCCGCTCATGCGGACCCTGGACGCCGTCATGCTGGTGTCGATCGGCCTCATCGAGCTCTTCCGCACGCTGAACGTCACCTCCAACGCCCACGCCACGCTCGTCGCCCGCGACCCCGTCCCGGTCGTGCCCGAGAGCGGCACCAAGGTGGCCTTCCTGACCTCGTTCGTGCCCGGCAAGGAGCCGATCGAGATGGTCACCCGCACCCTGGAGGCCGCGGTGCGGCTGCGGCACCGCGGGCCGCTGCACGTATGGCTCCTGGACGAGGGCGACGACCCGGAGGTGAAGGAGGTCTGCCGGCGGCTCGGCGTACATCACTTCTCCCGCAAGGGCGTCGAGAAGTGGAACCGCCCCGAGGGCCCCCACCGCGCGAAGACCAAACACGGCAACTACAACTCCTGGCTGGACGCCCACGGCGACGACTACGACTTCTTCGCCTCCGTCGACACCGACCATGTCCCGCTGCCGAACTTCCTTGAACGCATGCTCGGGTACTTCCGTGACCCCGATATCGCGTTTGTCGTTGGACCGCAGGTCTACGGGAACTACGATGCGGCCGTGACCAAGGCCGCCGAAAGCCAGCAGTTCCTTTTCCACGCCCTGATCCAACGCGCTGGCAACCGCTATGGCGCACCCATGTTCGTCGGCACCAACAACGCCGTCCGCATCAGCGCCCTGAAGGGCATCGGCGGGCTCTACGACTCCATCACCGAGGACATGGCGACCGGCTTCGAGCTGCACCGCCACCGCAATCCCGCGACGGGCCACAAATGGCGTTCGGTGTATACCCCCGACGTCCTCGCGGTCGGTGAGGGGCCCAACGCCTGGACGGATTTCTTCACCCAGCAACTGCGCTGGTCACGAGGCACGTACGAGACGATCCTCAAGCAGTTCTGGAAAGGCCCGTTCACACTGTCGCCGGGGAAATTCCTCAACTACAGCCTGCTGGTCATCTATTATCCGATGACCGCACTCAACTGGATGCTGGGCGCCTTGAGCTGCGCCCTTTTCCTCGGTCTCGGCGCCTCGGGCATCCAGATCAATTCCGAGATCTGGATGATGCTCTACAGCGATGCCGCGGCCCTGCAGATCGGCCTCTACATCTGGAACCGCCGGCACAATGTCTCGCCGCACGAACCCGAGGGTTCCGGCGGCCTGGCCGGCATGGTGATGTCCGCGCTGTCCGCGCCGATCTACGCCCGCTCGCTGTGCGACGCGGTCCTGCGCCGCAAGAGCGGCTTCGTGGTGACCCCGAAGGGCGACTCGGCCAGCCCCGACACCCTCTTCGGCACCTTCCGCATCCACCTGTTCTTCCTGCTGGTGTTCGGCGGCTCGCTGCTGGCCTCCTTCTGGCTCTCCCACACCCATGTCGCGATGCGCACCTGGGCGACGCTGGCCCTGGCGATCACCGTGGCGCCGATCGTCGCGTGGTGGTGGTCGCTGCGCCGCGCCGGGCGCTCCGCGGCCGAGCGACCCGCGGAGGCCCGCGGATGAACTTCCGGCGTTACCGCGTCAGCCGCCGCACCCGCCGCATGGCCGTCGGGTCGGCGGTCGTCCTCGCCCTGGCGGGGATGAACGGTCCGGCGATCTGGGGATACGCCTCCGACCAGTACTACGACTACAAAATCAACCAGCCGGAGTACAAGGAGAAGAACGGCCACTGGACAGTGGTGGACGTTCCCGAGGAATACCGGATCAATACGATCCACGCGGCCCTGCTGCACACCGGCAAGGTGCTGCTGATCGCCGGCTCCGGGAACAACGCCGCCAATTTCAAGGCCCAGTCCTTCCGCACGGTCCTGTGGGACCCGGTGAAGAACTCCTTCAAGAACGTCCCCACCCCCAAGGACCTCTTCTGCGCGGGGCACACCCAACTGCCCGACGGCAAGCTCCTGGTGGCCGGCGGCACACAGCGGTACGAAAAGCTGGGCGGTGACATCACCAAGGCCGGCGGGCTGATGGTCGTGCACAACGAGGATCCCGACAAGCCGATGACCCTGCCGGCGGGCACCCGGTTCACCGGCAAGAAGAACGGCAAGACGTTCGAGTCCAAGGACCCCGTGCTCGTACCGCGCGCCAAGAAGACCCAGGACGAGGAGAGCCGCAAGGTCACCGTCACGGTCAGCACCGCGCGCGTCTATGTGGAGGCGCTGGAGAAGGGTCAGCAGTACGAGACCGGGCTCACCGACAATTACAGCGTCGAGGGCCTCAAGGGCGCCGACGCCCAGAACGTCTACGGGATCGCGAACAAACTCTCCTTCGACAAGAAGGACTTCCAGGGCATCAAGGATTCCTTCGAGTTCGACCCGGTCGCCGAGCGGTACATCACGGTCGACCCGATGAACGAGGCCCGCTGGTATCCGACGCTGACCACCCTGCAGGACGGCAAGGTCCTCTCCGTCTCCGGCCTCGACGAGATCGGCCAGGTCGTCCCGGGCAAGAACGAGGTCTTCGACCCGAAGACGAAGAAGTGGACCTACCTCCCCAAGGAACGGTTCTTCCCCACCTATCCGGCCCTCTTCCTCACCGAGAAGGGGCGGATCTTCTACACCGGCTCCAACGCCGGCTACGGCCCGGCCGACAAGGGCCGGGTGCCGGGCGTGTGGGACCTGGCGAGCAACGACTTCACCGAGGTGCCCGGGATGAGCGACCCGGACGTCCTGGAGACCTCGATGTCCGTGCTGCTGCCGCCCGCGCAGAAGCAGCGGTACATGGTCCTGGGCGGCGGCGGGGTCGGCGAGGACAAGAGGGCCACCGCCAAGACCCGCATCGTCGACCTGCACGCTGCCAAGCCGCGCTTCCGCGACGGGCCCGACCTCTACGCCAGGGCCCGCTATCCCAGCAGCGTCATCCTGCCCGACGACACGGTGCTGACCACCAACGGCTCCGGCGACTACCGCGGCCGCAGCGCCACCAACATCCTCAAGGCCGAGATCTACGATCCGGAGTCCGGCACCAGGCACACGGCCGCCGATCCGCTGGTCGGCCGCAACTACCACTCCGGCGCGCTGCTGCTGCCCGACGGCCGGGTGATGACCTTCGGCTCCGACTCCCTGTTCGGCGACAAGGACAACACCAGGCCCGCCTCCTTCGAGCAGCAGATCGACCTCTACACCCCGCCGTACCTCCACCGTGGCGGCACGCGCCCCGCGCTCCGCGATCCCGGCCCCCGGACGGTGGAGCTGGGCGGCAAGGCCACGTACACGGTGGTCACGGGCAAGGGAGCCCGGCCGCTGGAGAAGGCGCGGCTGATCCGGCCGGGTTCCTTCACGCACGTCACCAACATCGAACAGCGGTCGATCGCGCTGGACTTCACCCGGCAGGGCGACGAGGTGACGGTGACGCTGCCGAAGGACCCCTCACTGGTGCCGCCCGGCTGGTACATGCTGAACGTGATCGACGACCGGGGGCTGCCGTCGCCGGCGGTGTGGGTGAAGGTGCCGGAGGCCAAGGCCGAGGGCGACGAGGGCTGACGGATACGAATCGAGGACCGGAGCTGCCGGACGACGGCCCCTGACCCGTCGGCGGGTCAGGGCTCCGGTCCTCGGCCGTCCCGGTCGTCCCGGTAGCCCCGCTCGCCCAAGAGCTCAGTGCCGTGAGTTGCGCGCCAGGTCGAGCGCGTACCGCTCCCACCACTGCCCGGCGTCGGGGCCGCCCTTGCACGTGCCGTCCGACTCGCCCGGACGCTTGATCCACAGATACGCGTCGACGAGCGGGTCATCGGTCCGGGTGGTCGGGGGCTCGCCCAGGGCGCGGCCGGAGGGGTTGCACCACGCCTTCTCGTGGTCGGCGCCGGACAGCGGGCCGTTGCCGTTGCGGCTGGTGTCGATGACGAAGTGCTTGCCGCCGAGCAGGGACGAGAGCCGGCGGCCGTATTCCTTGTTGGCCCGCGTGGTCTGGAAGTTGGAGACGTTGAGCGCGAATCCGTCGGCTTCCTCGATGCCGGCGCGGCGCAGGGGCTCGGCCATCCGGTCGGCGGGCGTCACCCAGCTGGGGTTGCCCGCGTCGAGGTAGACCTTCGTGTTCGGCAGGGCCTTCAGCTTGGTGACGGCGTCCTTCAGCAGCGCGAACCGCTCCTCGTGGAACTGCTCGGGCGTGCAGCCGTCCTCGATGTGCGGCAGGGCGTCCGGCTCCAGGATCACGGTCGCGGAGCGGTTGCCGATGCCCTGGGCAGCCTGGTCCAGCCACTGCCGGTAGGCGTTGCCGTCGGAGGCGCCGCCCTGGGAGTACTGGCCACAGTCGCGGTGCGGGATGTTGTAGAGGACGAGCACCGCGACCCGGTCGGCCTTGGCGGCCGCCTCGGTGTAGCCGCGGGTCTGGCCCTGGGGGTCGTCGACGCCGATCCACTCCGCGACGGGCTGCGCCGCGATCTTCGTGAGGAGCTCGGCCTGCTTGTCCTTGCCGTCCTTGTGGAGCTCGGCGGCCCGCTTGTAGGCGGTGGATTCCGGGTTCACCCAGAAGGGTGCCCGCGTCTTGGGCTGCTGGACGGGCTGCCGGGGTTCCGTGTCGCTCTTGGGCGGCGCCGCCGAGGAGGACGAGGACGAGCAGCCCGCGAGGAGCAGAAGTGATCCGATCGCGGCTCCCGCTGCGGCCCGGGTCGATCGGACCCGGTGTGCGCGGCCGGCGTTCCTGCCGTACATCCATTCCCCCTTGGGTGTACTTCCTGTGGGGTTCTCGTCCCCCGCCCCCACGGGACATGACCGGTCCCTTCCATGCTGGCACAGAGACCGAGCCCGCGGTGAGTGGTCACCTGATGACATGCCGTCACTTCCCTCTGATGGAGCACGTCCGGACGTCCGCACGGTCAGGCCCGCCCGGTGCCGGTCAGATAGGCGGAGACGACGACGTTGGCGCTGTAGGTGCGCTGGGCCCGGTCGTAGTCGCCGCCGCAGGTGATCAGGCGCAGTTCGGCACGGTCCTTCCGGTGCGGGCCGTAGACCTTCCGGGCGTCGAAGCGGTCCTTGGTGAAGACGGAGACGTCCTCGACGGTGAACTCGGCGGTGGAGCCGTCCGATCGGGTGACGGTGACGGTCATGCCGGGCTTGAGGCTGCCGAGGTCGTAGAAGACGGCGGGCGCGTTGGCGGTGTCGACGTGGCCGACGAGGACGGCCGCTCCCGGGCTGCCGGGCTGGGGGCCGCCGCGGTACCAGCCGACGGAGCCGGCCCGCCCGTAGGGGGGCGGGTCCACGGCGCCCGCGCGGTTCAGGCCACGGTCCTCGACGGGGGCGCGGACGCCGACGGCCTTGATGGCGAGGCCCTGCGGGTGGGCGGCGGGCAGCGGGGCGTGGGCCGGGGGCAGCGGGCGGGGCTCGGGGCGGCCGGCGGCGGCGACGTCACCCGTCGTCGGGGTGGCGCTGCCGTGCCCCTCGGTGGACTCCCGCCCCCACAGCCACAGGGCCAGCAGCAGTACGGCCCAGGCCGTACCGGTCAGCAAGCGGCCTTGGCCGCTGGTGCGCGCTTCGGACATCACATCGGTCGCTTTCCGTCACCGGTCGCTTCGCGTCACTTCCGCTTCGTCTCGGCGCGGCGGCGGTGCCAGATCAGGCCGGCGGCGATCAGCGCCGCGGCGCCGGCGAGGACGAGCCCGGGGGTGTCGGGCGGCTCGGCCGTCGCGGTGGTGGCGGTGCCGCCGCCGCCCGCCGGTACGGGAGCGACAGGTGCGGCGGGCGCGGCGGGGGACGCGACGCGGGCGGTGGGTTTGTCGCGCCGGACGTGGCCGGGTGCGACGCCGCCGTGGCGGTTTTCGGGCAGCGCTCTGCCGTTCTCGACGATGGTCAGGCGGCCCTGGGCCTCGGCGTCGTGGCCGGCGCAGTTGACCTTGACGCCGTACGTGCCGGGCGCGACGGTCTGCCGGACGGCCGCCTCGGCGAACAGCCCCGCGGAGTCCTTGGCCAGCCGGGCGTCCGCGGTGAACGCCTCGGAGGTGGCGAGCGCGGTGTCGTTGGCGCACCCCGCCACGCGCAGCTGGATCCGGCCCCCGGGGTGACTGCTGACGGGCGTGAGCTCGATCGTCCCGGACATCGTGGCCGGGCCGTCCTCGGCGTATGCGGGGACCGCGCAGAAGGCGACGGTCGCCAGGGCCCCGCACAGAGCACGTCGAACAGAGTCCATGGGTGAACCTCCTCGTACCCGAGAAGTTCACCCGGCCGTACCGGGCGTCGCATCCGCTCCGTGGCGGCATTGCGCCGAACGGTGGCCTATCGCTGGCCGATCGGTGGAGAGGCTGCCCGATCGGCCGAGCGGCGGACGGTGTCCGGGAGGGAAGGCCGGTGTCAGACGAGGTCGACGAGGTCGGCGATCGAGTCGACGATGCGGGAGGGGCGGAAGGGGTGCCGGTCGACGTCCTGGGGCCGGGTCAGGCCGGTCAGGACGAGGAACGTCTGCATCCCGGCCTCCAGGCCGGCCAGGACGTCGGTGTCCATCCGGTCGCCGATCATGGCGCTGGTCTCGGAGTGGGCGCCGATGGCGTTGAGCCCGGCCCGCATCATCAGCGGGTTGGGCTTGCCGACGAAGTACGGCTCGCGGCCGGTCGCCTTGGTGATCAGGGCGGCGACGGAGCCGGTGGCGGGCAGCGCGCCCTCGGCGGAGGGGCCGGTCTCGTCGGGGTTGGTGGCGATGAAGCGGGCACCGGCGTTGATCAGCCGGATCGCCTTGGTGAGCGCCTCGAAGCTGTACGTGCGGGTCTCGCCGAGGACCACGTAATCGGGCTCGTGGTCGGTGAGGACGTAGCCGATGTCGTGCAGGGCGGTGGTGAGGCCGGCCTCGCCGATGACGTAGGCGGTGCCGCCGGGCCGCTGGTCGTCCAGGAACTGGGCGGTGGCGAGCGCGGAGGTCCAGATGTTCTCGACCGGCACGTCGAGACCGATCCGCGCCAGGCGGGCGTGCAGGTCCCGGGGGGTGTAGATCGAGTTGTTGGTCAGGACCAGGAAGGGCTTGCCGGACTCCCGGAGCCGCTTGATGAAGGAATCGGCCCCGGGCACGGGGACGCCCTCGTGCATCAGCACACCGTCCATGTCGGTGAGCCAGGATTCGATCGGCTTGCGCTCTGCCACGGTGGGACTCCTGCCGTCTGCGCGCCCCTCGGTGGGGCCGGGTGCGCCGGAACGGCACCACTCGTGCGCCGTCCCGGCACGTCCAGCCTAGGCAGTGTCCGGCGGATCTTGGGCTGCGGGCCGCCTTTGCCGCCTGCGGCGGCGGGCGGGTCTTCGGCTGCGGGCCGCCTTTGCCACCTGCGGCGGCGGGCGCCCTGCGGGCGCGTCCTCAATCGCCGGACGGGCTTGATTCGGCTGAGCTCAGCCACCTTCAGCCCGTTGGGGGCACCCCCAGCGGTAGCTGGGGGAGCTTGAGGACACCGCCGCGCAGCGGTGGTGCGCACGATATCCGCGGCAGCGGGTCAGCGCTGGGAGCGCCGCGCCCCGAACAGCAGGGAGCCACCGGCCAGCAGCAGCGCGAACGCGGCCGCGCCGATCGCGAAGAGGGGGCGCTGGGAGCCGGTGTCCGCGAGGGTGCCGCGGTGGCGGTGGCCGGGGCGGGCGTCGGGGCTGGCACTGGTGTTCGCCTCTCCCGCCCGGACCTCGTCGGCGGGGTCTCGGGTGCCCTCGATCGCGAAGGTGTAGTCGTTGGACTCCCCCACCCAGTCGCCGTCGCCCGTGCGCCGCTGCACGGCGGTGACGTTCGCCGTGACCTGGCCTTCCGGGGCGCGGCCGGTGAAGCCGAGGCGCACGCGCACGCCGACGGTGCCGCGCGCGGGCACGGTGAAGCCCTCGAACTCGGGTGAGCTGCCGTCGAAGACGCCGACGTTCTCGGCCTCCTCGGTCCGCTCCAGCGTCACCGGCCGCCAGCGGGAGGCGGCGTCGTCGTAGAAGTCGAGGCGCACGTCGGCGGGCTGGAGGGTGCGGTCGCGGTCGGCGAGGACCGCGACGGGGTGCACGCCGCGGCATTCGGCGCCGGTGCTGTTGCGCAGTTCCAGCCGCCAGGTGCGGGGGGCGGCGCCGCGCTCGTACATCTCCGGTCCGCCGGTCAGCCGGGCGGTGATGGGGAACGCGGAGCTGCCGGGCGCGCCGCAGCGCGGCTGGGCGGGGGCACGGTCGCGCGGGTGGACGGGGGCCGCGGGCGCCGCCGTGGTGAAGATCGCGAGTGCGGCGGCGCCGAGGGCGAGCGCACGGGGCAAGGGCATCGCAGGACCTTTACGGGTGAGGGCTCCGGGGTTCCGCACCCTTCCACCGGCCGGGCGGGGGACCGGGTCCCGCCACGGCTCCGTGGGTCCGACTGGCCGCCACTAACCGCCCGATGTGACTATTTTCGTCTCATCTGCTGTACCGCTGGGGGTACCCCCAACGGGCTTGATCGCGGCTGAGCTCAGCCACAATCAAGCCCGTCCGGCGATTGAGGACACCGCCGCGCAGCGGTGGTGCACACGACACAGCCCGCAGCCGCCCGCTCAGCCGAAGGCCGCACCGGAACGCCCGTAGAACCCTGCCAGCACCAGTTCCGCCGCGCCCCCCACCACCGTCCGCGCGCCGCCGGGCGTGACCGCGACCGGGGCCGCGCCGGCGAGGACGGCCCGTACGCCCCCCACATACGCGTCCGGGTCGGCCAGCACGGTCCGGCCGCCGAGGAGGACGAGGTCGATGTCGAGCAGCCGTACGAGGTTGGCGGCGCCGGTCCCGAGGAGGCGGGCGGCGCGGGCGGTGTCGCCGTCGGCGACGGCGGCCAGGCACAGGGCCTCGACGCAGCCGCGGTTGCCGCAGGGGCAGGGCGGGCCGTCGAGCTGGAGCACCTGGTGGCCGAACTCGCCCGCCCCGGTGCGCGCCCCCCGGTGCACGCCACCGTTGAGCACGAGGCCGGCGCCCAGGCCCGTACCGAGGTGGAGGTAGGCGAAGGAGTCGGCGCCGGGCGCGCCGTGCCGTATGAGCCCGAGGGCGGCGGCGTTGGTGTCCTTGTCGACGACGACGGGGGCCGCGAGCCGCTCGGCGAGGGCGGCGCGGAGCGGGAAGCCGTCCCACTGGGCGAAGCCGGTGACCTTGTGCAGGACACCGGCGCGGTGGTCGAGGGGGCCGGGTACGGCGACCCCGACGCCGAGGAGGGTGCCGCGCCCTTCGGCCGGCAGGGCCCGCACCTCTTGTGTCACCGCGTCCAGGACGGCGTCCGCACCGGCGCCGAAGGCGAGCGGGGTGGTGCGGGTGGTGATCTCGGTGCCGGTGAGGTCGACGAGGGTCATGGTGAGGGAGTCGCGGTCCAGCTGGACGCCGATGGCCTGCGCGGCACCGGGGACCAGCCGCCAGGCCGTGGGCGGCTTGCCGCCGGTGGAGGCGCGGCGGGCCGCCTCCGCGACCAGGCCGGTACCCCGCAGCCGCGCGGTGATCTTGCTGACGGCCTGCGGGGTCAGGCCCGTCCCCGCCGCCAGTTCTCCACGGCCCGCGCCCTCCTGGCCCGCGGCGCGCAGGAGCCCGAGGACGACGGCGGTGTTGTGGTCGCGCAGCGCGGCGAGGTTGGCGCCGGCCGGGCCGGGGAGGGTCGTGTTCACCCCACCATTCTCGTCATCGCTTGCACTTTCGCAACAGCGTTGCCAAAGTGGCGGGCATGGATGGCATCACTGACACCTCCCGCGCCCCCTTCCGCGTCGGACTCATCGGTTACGGCCTCGCGGGCTCCGTCTTCCACGCCCCGCTCATCGCCGCCACCGACGGTCTCGCCCTCGACACGGTCGTCACCTCCGACCCCGGCCGGCAGGCGCAGGCCGTCGCCGAGCACCCGGGCGTACGGACGGTCCCCGACGCGGACGCGCTCTTCACCCGCGCGGCCGAACTCGACCTGATCGTCATCGCCTCCCCCAACCGCACGCACGTCGCGCTCGCCCGTACGGCCCTGGAGGCGGGCCTTCCCGTCGTCGTCGACAAGCCGCTCGCCGCGACGGCCGCCGAGGCCGAGTCGCTGGCCGAGCTCGCCGACAGCCGCGGGCTGCTGCTCAGCGCCTTCCAGAACCGCCGCTGGGACAACGACTTCCTCACCGTCCGCCGGCTGATCGACGACGGCGCGCTCGGCGAGGTCCTGCGCTTCGAGTCCCGTTTCGAGCGCTGGCGGCCGCGGCCCAAGGGCGGCTGGCGCGAGTCCGGCGACCCGGCCGAGCTCGGCGGCCTGCTCTACGACCTGGGCAGCCACGTCGTCGACCAGGCCCTGGCCCTCTTCGGGCCCGCCGTCACCGTCTACGCCGAGTCCGACGTACGCCGCCCGGGCGCCGAGGCGGACGACGACACGTTCATCGCGCTCACCCACGCCGGCGGCGTCCGCTCCCACCTGTGGGTGAGCGCCGTCACCGCCCAGCTCGGCCCGCGGTTCCGGGTGCTGGGCAGCCGGGCGGGCTATGTGAAGTACGGCCTCGACCCGCAGGAGGCGGCCCTGCGCGAGGGTCGGCGCCCGGCCGGCGACACCGCGGCCTGGGGCGTCGAACCGGAGTCCGCGTGGGGGCGGCTCGGCGCCGGCGAGTCCCCGGCGTCCGGCGGCGGCGAACCGGTCCCGACCCTCGCGGGCGACTACCCCGCCTACTACGCGGCGGTGGCCGAGGCCCTGCGCACCGGCGGCGAACCGCCCGTCGGCGCGCGGGAGGCGGCGTCCGCGCTGCGGGTGCTGGAAGCGGCGAAGCTGTCGGCGGCGGAGGGCCGCACGGTTCGCATCGGGAAGGAGTCCGCATGAACGACGAGGTCGCCCGCCTGGAAGCGGACGAACGACGGCTGGTCTTCGACCACTTCGGCAACGACGACGCCTGGGAGCTCGGCTCCCTCCTCGTCCGCCTCGCCCGCGAGCGCGGCGCCGCCGTCACGATCGGCATCCGGCGCGGCCCGCAGCGGCTCTTCCACTGCGCCCTGCCCGGCACCAGCGCCGACAACGACGCCTGGATCGACCGCAAGTCCCGCGTCGTCGAGCGCTACGCCGAGTCCTCCTTCCTCGTAGGCGCCCGCTTCCGCGCGAAGGACCGCACCTTCGAGGACTCCTCCCGCCTGGACCCGGACCGCTACGCGGCACACGGCGGCGCGTTCCCGGTCCGGGTGCGCGGGACGGGCGTCGTGGGCGTGGTGGCGGTCTCGGGCCTGCCGCAGGCGGAGGACCACGCGCTGGTGGTGGAGGGGCTGGAGCGGTATCTGGGTGCGGGGGTGCGCTGAGGGGTTGCCTCAGCAGGCACTGGTGCGTGGTTCCCGGCACCGCATCCGCCAACCGGGTGGAGGTCCGGCTGCGGGCCGGTGGCGGGGGTACTGAGGAAAGTCATGGACATCACCAGACTCAGCCACGTCGAACCGGACAACGGCTACCCGGACCAGGCCGTCAAGATCCGCGGCGAGAACCTGGTGGACCCTCGGTGCGTCTACTTCGGCGACGCCCAGGCCCTGGACTGCGAGCTGTCGGAGGACGGGACGTTCGTGGACGTCACGGTCCCGGAGATCCACGGTCCCGTCATGGTGACCGTGGAGGACCATGACGGGAACGTGAGCAATGCGGTTGCCTTCACGGCGTTGTGACGGGTAGAGGCTGACGGGTAGAGGCTACGGAGCTGCCGGCCTGGTGCCGATGACGACCGTCGCGTAAAGGTCGTCGTCGGTGACCACCTGGGGGATCAGGCCGTTGCGGGCGAAGGTCTCCACCGTCAGTGGCGCCTGGTCCTCGCTCGTCTCGACCAGCAGGTGGCCGCCCGGTGCGAGCCATGCCGACGCCTCGGCCGCGACGCGGCGCTGTACGTCCAGGCCGTCCGCGCCTCCGTCCAGCGCCACCCGGGCCTCGTGCTCGCGGGCCTCCGGCGGCAAAAGGGCTATCTCCTCGGTCGGTACGTACGGGGTGTTGGCGACCAGGACGTCGACGCGGCCCCGCAGGGTGGTGGGCAGCGGGGTGTAGAGGTCGCCCTCGTACACCTCGCCGGAGGCGGCGATGTTGCGGCGGGCGCACCGTACCGCCGACGGATCGATGTCGGCCGCGTGCAGCTCGACCTGGTCCAGGGTCGAGGCCAGTACGGTGCCCACCGCGCCGGAGCCGCAGCACAGGTCGACGACCACGGGCCGACGGCCCTCGGGAATCGCCCGGGCCAGGGCGACGGCCCGGCCTGCGAGGAACTCGGTGCGGCGGCGCGGCACGAAGACCCCCGCGTCCACGGCGATGCGCAGACCGCAGAACTCGGCCCAGCCGAGGACGTGTTCCAGGGGCAGCCCGTCGATCCGGCGTTCCACCATCGTGGCGAGTTCGCCGGGAGTGCGTGCCGTGGAAAGGAGCAACCGCGTCTCGTCCTCGGCGAATACACAACCGGCGGCGCGAAGCCTGGTGACGATGACGGACGGAGAAAGAAGAGTGGAGAGTGAAACCGACATGAGAGCCTTCCGAATACCGAAGGGCGCTCTCGCGGTCCGCCTACGAAGCGGAGACCGTACGACCACGAGGGGAGAGCACCCGGCCTGCTACTGCGGTAATGGGTCCCACCTCCTCGGTCGTTCTCTCTTTGACGCGGCAAACACTACATGATCCAAAGTGGCGGGCCGTTTACCGCTGCCGGATTCCGTAGCGACGCAGCGACCCGGCACCTCACTTCACGGCATGGGCGCGCAGCCACTCCAGGACCTGGCCGGCGTGCTCGTTCGGCGGGAAGACGGGGTAGAAGACGTGCTCGATCAGCCCGTCGCGGACGATCAGCGTCAGTCGCTTGAACAGCGTCGCCCCGCCCGCCTCGAACGTCGGCAGGCCCAGCTCGTCCACCAGCCGCAGGGCCGGATCGGACAGCATCGAGAAGGGCAGGCGGAGCCGTTCGACGACCTCGCGCTGGTAATCCGCGTCCTGGCCGGACAGGCCGAACACCCGTCCCGCGCCCGCCTCCAGCAGTTCCTCGTGGTGGTCACGGAAGCCGCACGACTCCGGGGTGCAGCCCCGGGCTCCCGGTATGGCGTCCCAGCCCTCGGGCATGTCGACATCCGGGCGGCCGGTCATCGGGTAGAGGTAGAGCACTGTGCGGCCCGAGCCGAGGTCGTCCAGGCGGACCGTCTCCCCCGCCGTTCCCGGCAGCTCGACCGCCGGCATCCTCAGGCCCGGCAGGTGGTCCGCCGCCCCGTCGTCCTCCGGTACGGGAAGACCGGCGGGCAGCGGGAAGTCGGTCGTCGGCGTCATCGGGGCTCCTTCGTCGTCATCCATGGGGATGGGGGCGTGGGCGGCGGTGCTGTTGCGGTAGGCCGACGCGCGCAGTTGCGCGACCAGGGCTGCCCGGCGGGCGGTGAGGCCCTCGATCCGCTCCGTCAGCTCGTCGATGGCGTCCCGGTAACCGGCCAGGGACGACGGGCAGTCGTCCGAGTGCCGCCGCCCGGCCGCCAGGCACTCCAGGAACGGCCGGGTGCGCTCGACGGGGATGCCGAGCAGGCTGAGCTCCCTGATCTCGCGCACCAGCCGCACGTCGTCCTCGGCGTAGTCGCGGTAGCCGTTGGCCAGCCGCTCCGCCGTGATCAACCCCAGCGATTCGTAGTACCGCACCGCCTTGGCCGTCACGTCCGCGCGCCGCGCCAGCTCACCGATCCGCATGCCGCCCTCCTTCTTCCCGAACGCTAAACCTTGCCCTCAAGGTCAAGGTCAACCCCGCGCGGTGGCCGACCCCGCGCGCCTCTTCCTCCCGCACGGCCGCCCATGTGATCGTCGTCGTCACACGGTGGCGCGGCCCCCGGCCCCCGCCGCCGTCGCGGCCAGTGACCGATGCGCCGAACCGGAGGAGCCGCCCCGTGTCAGCCGCACTCTCCGCGCTGTTCGCCCTGCTGGCCGCCCTCGGCAACGCCACCGGCACGGTGCTTCAGCGAGTGGCCGCCCGGACCGTTCCCCACGGCGACGCCTTCAGCCTCCGGCTCGTCCGGTACCTCCTCCGCAGCCCCGCCTGGCTCGGCGGTGTCGCCGTCATCGTCGTCGCCGCCGCCTGCCAGGCCCTCGCCCTGACCCTCGGCTCCCTCTCCCTCGTGCAACCCCTCCTCGTCATCGAACTCCCCTTCACGCTCCTCATCGCCGCCGCCCTCTCCCGGCAGCCCCTCCCCGCCGCCGGCTGGGCCGCCTCCGTCATGGTCGCCGCCGGCCTCGGCATCGCCCTCGCCGCGGCCGCACCCTCCGGCGGCCAGACCCACGTCTCCCCCGCCCTGTGGGTCCTCACCCTGCTCGCCACCAGCGGCGCCATGGCCCTGTGCGTCCTCGCCGCCCTCCCCCGGCCGCGCGGCCGGGCCCGCGCCGCCCTCTTCGGCTCCTCCTCCGCCATCGGCTACGCCCTCACCGCCACCCTCATGAAATCCGCGACCACCACCTTCCAGGCCCACGGCGCCGGTGCGTTCTTCGCCTCCTGGCAGACCTACGGCTTCGTCGCAGCCGGCGCCTGTTCGCTCTTCCTGCTGGCCAACGCGATGGAATCCGGCCCCCTCATCGCCTCCCAGCCCTCCCTCACCCTCGGCGAGGGCCTCGTCAGCCTCGCCCTCGGCATCCTCGTCTACGGTGAGCGCGTCCGCGCCGGCTGGTGGCTCGTCCCCGAAGCGGTCGGCGCGGCGCTGGTCACGTGGGGTGTGCTGATCCTGCCGCGAGTCGAGCTGGAGAGCGGTCCGTCGCCCGCTACGCCCCCATCGGGGTGACCAACCCCCACCACGGTCTTCTCCGCGCCGTCCGCGCCACCCACTCCGCCGCCAGCCTGTCGGCGATGTGCGCTTGCCGCGCCGGCGGCGTACGCACTTCCGGCGTGTCCGGTGTTCTGAGCGCGCCGTAGCTCGTGACCCGTACCGTCCCGCAGTCCCGGCATCTCGCCTCGCCCCGCGCGTGCGACCACCCGCCTGCGTGGCGGCATTTCAGGCCCCTCACGCGGGGCCTCCCGGCAGCACGTGCGACCGCCAGTGCCTACGCTGCGCTACGAGCGCGTTCCCCGCCTCGACCTCGTCCCCACCGGCCTTGGCCTCCCGCCAGGCCGCGTCCAGTTCCGGGCAGGTCTTGCAGTCCCGCAGGCTCGGACGTTCACCCACCGGCCACAGCCCCGCCGCGGCGCGCTCCTCCCGCGTCGCCAACCGCAGCTCCTCGAACGGCACTTCCCACGTTTGTCCGCCGCCGGGCATGCGGACGTGTACGCGCTTGCCCACGCCTCCGATGACTTGACCGATCCGGTCCTCTCGCGTGTCGACGACGTACGCGCCGTTTCGGTAGGTCATGACCCGCGCCTCCTTCCAGGAATGGCCGCTCAGCAACTGCGTCCGGGCAGACGGAATTTGCCGTCCAATTCGCATGCGGCGGCTACGCATCCACGATGCACCCAAACTTGGCGCCATTTCAAACTTCAATTGATGGAGCTGCAAATTGCAGCTCTACAAACCTTCGGGTGGCACTCGATGCTCCGGAGGTGGAGGATCCGTCCGCACGGCGCAGACTTGGGGACTCACCGTTCGGAGGGGAGAGGGGACTTGGGGCAGCAAGCACACCGCACGGCTCGGCGCCGGAGGCTGGGGAGCGCCCTCAGAGGTGTCAGAGAAGCGGCGCGAGTCACCGTCGCGGAGGCCGCGGGAGCACTCCACTGCGACAACACCAAGATCAGCCGGATCGAGACCGGCGGCCATCGCGTTACCCGACTGGAGCTCGACAGGCTGCTGGATCTCTATGCGGTCAGCGAGGAAAAGACACGGGAGTGGCTGATCGCCCTGGCGGCCGAGGGGCGCAAGAGAAGCTGGTGGCACCAGTACGGTGAGCCTTTGCCTGCACGCTTCAAAGAGACACTGGCACTGGAATCCGACGTCGCCGCTATCCACACCTTTCAGGCACAGGTGATTCCAGGGCTCCTGCAAACCAGGGAGTACGCGGCCACCGTCATGAGCGGCTCCGATCCGTTGTCACCGCAGGAGCTCGATTTCTACGTCGGTCTGCGAATGGAACGACAAGGAATCTTCCGACGCGAGAACGCCCCCGAATACCTGTGCATCCTCCCGGAAGGCGTTCTCCGCCACAGCATCGGCGGTCCCGCACTCATGGCGAAACAGCTGTGGCAGCTGGTCGAGGTGAGCCGCGCCGCGAAGGTAACAGTGCAGGTCGTCCCCTCTTCCCAGAGCGCGTTCACCTGCACGGGTGCACGGGCGGATCCTTCGTCCTCTACACCTATCCGGAGCCCATGAACCTGCGTGTTGCCACCGTGGAGTATCTCGACGGCGCCCTGCACCTGGAGGATGATGAGGCCGTCGCAAAGTATCAGCGGGCGTTTGGACGGCTCCGCTCATCAGCGCTTCCACCACAGCAGTCCGCCGAACTGATTGCATCGATCGCAAGCGAGCTCGAAGAGGTGAATTCGTGATCCGCCACAACCTGCCCGCCCTCAAGTGGCGCAAGTCCCCCTACAGCGATGACCAGCAGGCGGGTTGCGTCGAAATACAGACGACCGTCGACGACCTCATAGCCATAGGCGACAGCAAAGACCGCCCCAGAGGCGCCCTCACCGTCTCACCCCGCACCTGGGCGGCTTTCACGACCGCCGTGACCCGCGAAACACTTCAGCCCGTCTCCTGACGCGACCGGTACAGACCCAGCAGCCCGACCCCCGCCCCCAGCACCACCAGCGCCCCGCCCAGCATCATCATGCGGCTCATCGGGGGCCCACTGTGCGCCAGCTCGTGTCCGTTACCGGCGACCGCCCGGTCCGGCCCGGGCACCCGGTCCCGCAACGCGCCCGGCACGGCGAACGCGCAGACCAGCAGGGCGGCCGCGATCACCGTGAGTGCGGCCGCCACCAGGCCCGATCGCCTTCTCGCCTTTCTGCGCATGCCGGACCATATGCCCGCCTCCCGCCAAGGATCAGCGCAGCACACGCACCCATTCACCCGCTCGGACGCGCGACGACCAGGCTCCCCTAACCGACGAGCCGGGCCGCCAGGCCATCCAGTACGCGCTGGAGCCCGTACTCGAAGTTCTCCTCGCGGATGGTGCGCGGATCCTTGTCGGGGCGGGATGAGTGACCCTCCCTCAGGCGCGGGTGGTCCTTCATGGCCTCATCCGTGGCCGGGCGCAGGCTCTCGATCCAGGTGCGCTCGTCCTGGCCGCTGCGGGCGAGCAGCGAGAGGTACGCGGCTTCGCTGGTGGCCGTGCCGATGACGTACGCGATGACGGTGTTCATGGCCTGGTCGGCCTCGTCGGGGGCGAAGCCGGCCGTCTCGAACAGGGCGAGCATGCGGTCCGACATGCGCATCAGGTTCGGGCCGAGGTGGGCGAGGCCGACCTGACCGAGGACCGAGGCGACCCAGGGGTGGCCCAGGGCCATCGAACGGAGGCTGTGGGCGCTGCGGGCGACGGCCGGGCGCCAGCCCGCAGGGTCGTAGGAGACCGGTACGTCCAGCTCGCCGTAGACCTCGTCGACGACGAGCTCGATCAGTTCGTCCTTGTTGGCGACGTGCCGGTAGAGGGAAGTGGCGCCGGCGCCGAGGCGGGTGCCGAGTTTGCGCATGCTCAGGGATTCGATGCCGTCGGCGTCGAGGAGCCGGACCGCCTCGGACACGATCTGCTCCCGGCTCAGTGCGGGCTGTTCGCGCTGCCGGCGCGGACGGGTCCACACCGAGGGGATCTGCTCGGCCTGCTGGTCTTCGGCTGACATGCCGCCTCCTCGTTCGCTCCGCGCCAACTCACCGACGCACGGCGCACAGTGTACGCACTTGCGCACACCCTGACGCTCTGCGTACAGTGTGCGCATCGAGAGAACACCGTACGCACCGCTTCGCTTCTCAGGGGGAACCGTCATGACCTTCGACCTCGCTCACTGGCAGACCAGGCTCGACGCACTGCGCGCCGCCGCCCACGTCCCGGGCGCCTCGCTGGCCGTACTCACCGACGGGACCCTTCACGAGCTGGCCAGCGGCGTACTGCACCGGGGTACGGGGGTCGAGGTGACGACCGACTCCGTGTTCCAGGTCGGTTCGATCACCAAGATCCATACCGCGACGCTGGTGATGCAGCTCGCCGAAGCCGGTGCGCTGGACCTGGACGCGCCGGTGGTGGACGTCCTGCCGGAGTTCGCCACGGCCGACCCCGAGGCCACCAAGCGGATCACGACCCGTCAGTTGCTCAGCCACACCGGCGGGCTGACCTGCGACTTCACCCATGACACCGGTCGCGGTGACGACTGCCTGGCCCGGTATGTCGAGGCGAGCAAGGGCGTGGCGCTGGACTGCCCGCCCGGGACGGCGATCTCGTACAGCAGCGTCGGATACAACGTGCTCGGCCGCATCATCGAGGTACTGACCGACCAGACCTGGGACGACGCCCTCAGGGACCGGCTGTGCACACCGCTCGGGCTGTCGAGCACGGTGACGCTGCCGGAGGACGCCCTGCGGTTCCGTGTCGCGATGGGACACTTGGGAGAGACCGGGCACGACCCGGACCCGGCGCCGGCCTGGAACCCGCTGCCGCGCTCGTCGGGCCCGTACGGCGGCGTGCTCTGCGCCACGGCCGCCGACGTGGTCCGGCTGGCCAGGATGCACCTCGACGGCGGTACGGCACCGGACGGTACGCGCCTTCTCGCACCGGAGACGGTCGAGGCGATGCGGCGGTGCGAGGCCGACGCGCCGGACAAGTGGACCGTCAGCTCGGACGGTTGGGGCCTGGGCTGGACGCTGTACGACTGGGACGGGGTGCCCGGTTTCGGTCACGACGGCGCGACGATCGGCCAGTACGGCTACCTGCGGGTGGTGCCGGGGGCGGGTGTGGCGGTCGCGCTGCTGACCAATGGCGGTGGCGGGCACCAGCTGTACTCGGCGCTCTTCCGGGAGCTGCTCGGCGAACTCGCCGGAGTGCGCATGCCGGACTCCTTCGGCCCCGCCGCCCGGCCGCCGGCGGTCGACGTCACGCCGCTCGTGGGGACCTACCGGCGCGAGGGCGTGGCCATAACGGTCACCGAGCGCGAGGGACGGCCGCACCTGGTGTACGAGTTCGTCGACGGCATGGCGGGGCTGTCCCCGGCGCTGGAGATGGATCTCGTGCCGGTGTCGGAGACGGTGTTCGCCGGGGCGGGCACGGCCTCCTTCAGCGACGGGTGGATGCCCGTGGTGTTCTCCACCCTCCCCGACGGCACGGGTTGCTGCTACATAGGCATGCGCGCCGCCCCGAAGACGGGGTCCCGGTAGTTCTCGCCGCGTGGTGGACCTGTTCCTCGGTCATGGCCGGCGGCGGCCGAGTCGAGTGCCGCGGGTGCGGGCGGCGTCGAGGCCCTCGTGAGTGCCCTGGACGATGAGTTCGCGGATGAACTCGACGGCGTTTGCCGACACTCCCGAGCCGGTTGGCTAGGGCTTGTCCGGCGGGTCTTCGGCTGCGGGCCGTCTTTGCCGCCTGCCGCGGCGGGCGCCCTGCGGGCGCGTCCTCAAACGCCGGACGGGCTTGATTTCAGCTGAGCTCGGCCACAATCAAGCCCGTTGGGGGCACCCCCAGCGGTAGCTGGGGGAGATTGAGGACGCCACCGCGCAGCGGTGGTGCGGACGATACGGCCCGGCAGCCGCCCTCTCACGTGATCCGCCGGACACGGCCTAGCTCGAGCGGATCGCGGCCTCGACGTGCGCGAGTTGGGCGGCGAGGATCTCTTCGAACGCGGCGCGGCGGTCCGCCCCGAGGGGGCGGACGTCGCGGGCGAAGTGGGCCAGGGCGGGGAAGCGTTCGGGGTCGGCGCCGAGTACCGCGACGCGAAACAGCTCCATGCCCTGTTCGTACTCTCCGGGGGTGACGGTGTTGACCCCGGCCTCGGAGGCGATCAGCGCGGCGATGAGGACCGCGATCCGGTGGTAGCGCGCCGGGATCTCCTCGTCGGGCAGTCCCGACGTGCGCAGAGCCTGCAGCACCTCTTCCATGACCAGCCGGGAACCGGTGCCGCTCGACGCGTAGCGTCCCCAGACCGCGGCGAGCTGGGGCTGCTGGCCGAAGGCCTCTCTCACGCGCAGGGCCAGGGCCGTGATGCGCTGCTTCCAGTCACCCTCGGGGCGGTAGCCGTCCATGGCGGCCAGGAGGATCCGGTCGGCGACCGCGCGCAGCAGTTCGGTCTTGCTGCGGAAGTGCCGGTAGAGGCTGGAGGAGTCGGTCCCGAGCGCCGCGGCGAGCTTGCGCACGCTGAACGAGTCGGCGTCGCCCGTGCGCAGCAACTCCGCCGCCGCATCCAGGATCTCCTCGGTCGACCAGCGCCTTCTGCCTGCCATCCCACCCCTCTCGTCGGGACTCAGTCTACCTGTGCACTTGGCGTTGCACGCACCGCGTGCATAATGAGGACATGAGCATGCCGAGGGGCCCGCAGCATGCAGGCCGGCGTGCCACTCATGCCCTGTTACCCGGGTGAGGCGGCCGACGTGGAGCCAACCCCGGGGAATACGAAAGGACGCATGTCGTGAAGAACCCGCTGGATCCCGCGAAGCTCGACGCCGCCGTTGAGAACGTCCACCGCGCCGGGATACCCGGCCTGTTCGCCGAGGTGCGTGACGGCGACCAGGTCTGGCGCGGCGCCGCCGGGGTCGCCGATGTCGCCACCCGTCGCCCCGTCACCGCCGACATGCGGCACCGCGCCGGCAGCATCACCAAGACCTTCACCGCCGCCGCGGTTCTGCAGCAGGTCGAGAGCGGTCGGATCGGGCTCGACACGCCGATCGGCCGGTACCTTCCGGAGCTGGTTCCCGGGGAACGCGGTGCCGCGATCACGGTTCGGATGCTGATCAACCACACCAGCGGCCTCCCCGAATACCTCCCTTACGCCTACCCCTCCCTCAAGGCGTTCCCCGACCTCGCGAACACCGGGCCGCAGAGCCTGGACGACAACCGGTTCACGCGGTTTCACCCCACCGAACTGATCGAGATGGGGGTCACCGCACCTGCCGTCGGCGCCCCGGGCGGCACTCCGGGGGTCTACTCCAACACCAACTACCTGCTCCTCGGCGAACTCCTGGAACGGGTGACCGGCACTACGGCCGAGCGGTACATCACCCGGAACGTCATCGAGCGCGCCGGGCTCCGGGACACCGAACTCCCCGCCGAACCGTACGTCGACGGGCCGCACTCGCAGATCTACGAGGCGTGGTTCGGCATGATCGACCCGCCGCGCGACTACAGCGTCTTCGACATGTCATGGGTGGGTCCGGCGGGCTCGCTGATATCGACCGTCACGGACCTCAACCGCTTCTACGGCATGCTGCTCGCCGGCGAGATCGTCAGCCCGTCGTCGCTGGCGCACATGCAACGCACTGTCCCGGTCATCTCCCAAGAGGGAAAGACGATCGACTACGGCCTCGGCCTGCACCCGATGGAGGCTCCCGGTCAGGGCACCTTCTGGGGCCACGGCGGCACGGTCTGGGGTGCTGGAACGCTGGCCATGACCAGTGCCGACGGCAAGCGGCAGATGTCCGTCGCGGTGAACCTGCAGAGGTGGAACAGACTCGACTCCTCGGGCAAGCCGCAGCCCCATCCCATCGACGACGCGCTCGCGGCTCTCTACCGCGCGGCGATGTACGGCTGACCGGGCCGGAGAGCCGCGTAACCCGCCGGCTCTTCCCGGCGCTCAGTTCCAGCGGCCCACGGGGCGGTCGCCCGAGTGGGCGTCCTTGAGCTGCTGCCGCTGGCGGCCGAGGCCGTCGATCTCCAGCTCGACGACGTCGCCGGCGCGGAGGTACGGCTTGGGGTCGGGGTGGCCGAGGGCTACGCCGCCGGGGGTGCCGGTGTTGATGACGTCGCCGGGGTAGAGGGTCATGAAGCGGCTGATGTAGCGGATGGTTTCGGCCACCGGGAAAATCTGGTCGGACGTGTTGCCGTCCTGCTTGAGCCGGCCGTTGACCCACAGGCGCAGGCGGAGTGCCTGGGGGTCGGGTATCTCGTCGGGGGTGACGAGCCAGGGACCGAGGGGGTTGAACGTCTCGCAGTTCTTGCCCTTGTCCCACTGGCCGCCGCGTTCCATCTGGAAGGCGCGCTCGGAGACGTCGTTGGCCACGGCGTAACCGGCGACGGCGGCGAGCGCCTCCTCGTCGGTCTCCAGGTGGCGGACGGTGGTGCCGATGACGACGGCGAGTTCGACCTCCCAGTCGGTCTTCTCGCTGCCGCGCGGGATCAGCACCGCGTCGTCCGGGCCGACGACCGTGTCGGGTGCCTTGAGGAAGAGGACAGGCTCGGCGGGGGGACGGACGCGCAGCTCGCGGGCATGGCCGTGGAAGTTGAGACCCACGCAGACGATCTTGCCGATGCGGGCCAGGGGCGGGCCGGTACGCAGGCCCACGGGGTCGATGGCCGGGAGGATGCGGGCGCCGACGGCGGCTCGTACGCGCTCCAGGGCGGAACGGTCGGCCAGCAGCCGTCCGTCCACGTCCGGCACGACGGTGGTCAGGTCGCGAAGCGTGCCCTCGTCGTCGAGCAGCGCCGGGCGTTCCGCCCCCACAGGTCCCACACGCAACAGCTTCATCGGTACGTCTCCCGAGGTCGAAGGGTCGGCCCGGACGTGCCCGTACGGGCCGGCCGATGGGGACGGCCATCGAGCAACCGGTAGATCGTCCAAGAACGGAGGGGCTCTCCGCAAGGCCCCTTTCAGCCTGTGGACATTACCCGCACGGGTGACTTCGCGGGGACACCCCGGCGGTCGGCCCGGTGGGCGGGTAGGGAGCAGAGCGACGAGGACAGTGTTGCCGAGCTGTGGAGAGTGCCATGGGTTGTCGGATTCTGGTCGCCTTGTTCGCTGTCGGTGCGGTGCTCGGCGTGACCGCGCCGGCCTCCTCCGCCGGGGCGGCTCGTACGGATACCGCGCCCGAGCAACGGTGGACGGTGGGGCTGCACGACGGAACGATCAGGAACTCCGTCAGCGGCCACTGCCTCACCGGTGGCGGCGAGGGCGGGACGGTGACGGCACGGGCGTGCGGCGGGCCGGGCCAGCAGTTCACCATCGAGCCCAACGGGACCGTCCGGAACGCCGCCGGTGGGCGCTGCCTGACATCGATGGGGGCGGGGAACGCCGTGACGTCGCGGCAGTGCGCGAGTGGGGCGGGGCAGAAGTTCACGTACACGGCGGACGATCAGACGCTGCGGAACTCCGCGAGTGGCCTGTGCGTGACCGCCGAGGGGCGGGACCGGGCGGTGACGATGCGGCCGTGCCGGGACTGACTTTCGGGCTGCCGCCCCGGCCCGGCCGCCCCCCTTGGCCAGCGGGGCCGCCCGTATGGGTGGCCTCAATCGCCGGCCGGGCTTAAATGACGGGCTCGCCACCGTCCGGGGTTGTCCTCAAACGCCGGACGGGCTGGATTGGGTGACCGTGGACTCAACGGCCGGGCTATTCGCGGCACCTTGTCCGTACGGGTGTCCTCAATCGCCGGACGGGCTAGTTTGGGTGACCCTGGCCCCAAACGCCGGCCAGGCTGGATCTGCGGGGCCCCCGCCCACACACGTGTCCTCACGCGCCGGCCCGGCTGGATTTGTCCGTCACCCGTCGCTGCAAGCAGGCCCGTTCCACCGCCGTCCACGTGGTGCTCGTCGCCAGGTAGAGGCCCGCCGCCAGAGGTACCAGCGCTGCCGTCACCAGCGTGCCGAAGGACAGCAGTGGGAAGAGCTTTGCCGCTGTCGCCATGGCCGGTGTCTGGTCCTCCGTCGTCGTCTTTTCCTGGGCCTGGGCCGTTTTGCGGGCGCGGTGATAGGTCCATGCGGCCACCGTGGCCACCAGGGCGAACAGGGCCGCGTACCAGCCCCTGGCCACCGAACGGCGCATCCAGCCAATGACCGCCCAGGCGCGCGCCCAGCAAGTCGTGGTTCAGCAGGCCCGCTCCGCCGTCGCCGGTGGAGAACAGGTGGTACATCACGAACAGCACCGGCGCCTGCGCGAGCATCGGCAGCACGCCGGCCAGTTGCGAGACGCCCGCCTTGGTGTGCAGTTCGCGTACCTCCCTCATCAGGCGCTCGGGGTCGCGGCCGTGCCGGCGTCGCAGTTCGGCCACGCGGGGGGCGAGTGCGGCCTTCGCCCGCTCGCCGCGCGCCGCCGAGCGGGCCAGCGGGTGCAGGGCGGTCCGTACGAGCAGGGTGAAGGCCACCACGGCGGCGGCCGTCGCAGAGGCGCCGAAGAGGGGTTCGAGCGCTTCGGCCAGGTGGGAGAGAAGTGAGCCGAGGGTTGAGAACATGGTGAGCCCTCCACGGGTCTCGTCGTGCCGGAATGGTTCATTCGGCGTGACGAGCCGCGCGGGGTCGGCTCAGCTCGTGGTCAGCAGCAGAGCGCCCGCGTGGCCGTCGGGAGGGGACGGCCGGGCGCGCGGGGCCGTCGACGGCCCCGGGCATCGGGATCGCGCTGGGCGAGGAACGCGGTGCGCAGCTCCCGGTCCCGTATCGCGGTGCGTATGCGGGTGCGGGTGAGCGGACCGCCCGTCCTGGCGGCGGCGATCGCCGCGCACAGCAGCAGCGCGGCCGCCGAGGCGACCACCACGGCGGCCGCGGCGACCGCGACGGCGCTCACGAGGCCGCCCTGCATGAGCAGCAGCAGTTCGGCCAGGAGGAAGAGGAGAGCGCTCACGTGCGTGCGGATCGCCACGTTCATCACCCTCCCCTTTCCTGAGTTCGCGTCAGCCGACGCGAACAGTCGTCCCGATGAGTTCCGATGACAGGAATGTTAGACCTTCGCACTGACACTCGGCCGATCCGGTCCCGGGTCCGACGCCAGGACCTCGGCGTCCGACCGGTCGTCCACCTCCTTCGGGCCCAGCCAGGAGACCGCGAGCGCCACGAGCACGTTCGCGCCGAGCGCGAGGGCTCCCGCGTTCACGCCCCACACCGGGTCGTTCTCGGTGAAGACCAGGGCGCACACCAGCGTCCCGCCCACGACGAGTCCGCTCAGCGCGCCCCACAGCGTCAGCTTCCGCCACACCAGTCCCAGCAGAATCATGGGGACGAGCTGGGCCATGCCCTCGTACGAGATGAGCGACAGCCGCACCAGGGTGTTGGGCGTGAGGTAGGTGAGGACCAGGGCCAGCACGCCGGCCACCACCACGACGACCTGCGCCGCGAGCCGCTGCCGGTCCGGACGGTCCGCGAGCCGGGGGATCGTACCCAGCACGCTCCTGCCCCACATCGTGCCGATGACCAGCATGAAGACCGCCATCGGCACGATCGACGACAGCGCGGCCGCGACGCCGATCAGCCCCACCGTCCACGCCGGCAACGAGTCCACGACGAGCTTGAAGAGGGCGAGGTTCGAGCCCGCGCCCGTCAGCCCCGGCACCACGAACATGGCCGCCATGCCCAGCAGCATCGGCACGAACAGCAGGACGTTGTAGAAGGGCAGCAGCATGGCGTTGCGGCGCAGGGCGTCGGCGTTGCGGGCGCCGAGGTAGCCGGCGACGGTGGTCGGGAAGATGACGACCGTCAGGGAGTTGAGGAAGCTGGTCGTCACGTACCAGCCGCCGCCCAGGCCGCTCCCGCCGTGCCCGGTGAAGGTCAGCCAGTCCGGCTTCTCCGCCACGAGGCGGTCCAGGAACGGCCCGTAGCCGTCGAAGTAGTGGACGGGCACGTAGACGGCGAGGAAGGCCAGGGTGCCGATGACGAGGACGTCCTTCAGGACCGACACCCAGGCGCTGCCGCGCAGGCCGCTGACGACGACGAAGCCCGTGGTGACGGCGAAGGCGATGAAGTAGGCCCAGTTCAAGCTGATGGCGCCGTAGGAGATCGTGGAGACGACGACGCCCATGCCGGTGATCTGGAGCTGGATGTACGGCAGCAGGCAGACGGTCGCCAGGACGGCGACGAGCGTGCCGAGCCAGGGGCGGCCGTAGCGGTGGGCGACCATGTCGGTGATGGTGACGAGGCCGTGGCGGCGCGCGTACGACCACAGGGTCGGGCCGACGACGTAACCGATGGCGTAGCCGCAGGACATGTACGCGATGACGTAGAGGACGGGGGCTCCGTGGTTGTAGCCCCAGCCGGCCGCGCCGAGGTAGCTGAAGCTCGTATAGCCCTCGCCCGCCATCAGCACCCAGATGAAGACGGTGCCCAGGCTGCGGCCGCCCACCGACCACTCGGTGAGGCCGCCGCCCGCGCCGCGGCCGCGGACGGCGAGCAGGCCCAGGGCGACGGTGAGGACCATGAAGACGCCGAAGACCGACGTGGCGACGGTGGCGTTCACACCCGGCCCCGCTTCCGGTCGCCGCGCCAGGCGAGGAAGACGGCCGCGGGGGTCAGCAGCGTCGCCAGCAGCAGCCAGAAGAAGAGGAACGGCACCCCGAGAACGGTGGGGCGGACCCGGTCCACGAGGGGCAGCGCGCCGAGGAACAGCGCGTACGGGATGAGCAACCACAGCAGCGTGAAACGTTTCAGCACGGGTCGACCCTAGGTCGTTACCGGCGGGTGATGTGAGGGGGCGCCGGGGGCCGTGTCGTGCGCACCACCGCTGCGCGGCGGTGTCCTCAATCTCCCCCAGCTACCGCTGGGGGCGCCCCCAACGGGCTTGATTGTGGCTGAGCTCAGCCGCGATCAAGCCCGTCAGGTGTCAGCCGGCCGCTTCACAGACCTCCTGCACCAGTTCCGCGCACCGCTCCGGATCGCGCAGCGTCGGCAGATGGTCGCAGTCCGGCAGCCGCACCAGGCGGCAGCCGGGGAGGCGCGCGGCCATGTCCTCGTTGCAGCGGATCACCTCGGGCTGGTCCAGCTCCCCCAGCGCCAGCACGCTGGGAGCGGTCACCTCGCCGAGGCGGTCGAAGACGGGCGCGTCCGGCACCTGGTACGGGTAGTTGGAGAACCACGCCGGGAGCGCGGGGCGCACCAGCTCCACCGCCTCGGCGTCGCCGTCGACACCGGCCGCCGCCCAGGTGCGCAGGACGAGGGCCAGGAGGCCGTCCTTGTCGCCCGCCTGGGCCAGCCGTGCGATCTCGGCCATCACCTCGGGCGAGGCGAGCTCCTCGTAACCGGTGACGCCCGGACAGAGGAGGCCGAGCGCGGCGACCCTGCCGGGGGCTTCCACGGCGAGGTTCAGCGCGGTGGCGCCGCCCATGCTGGAGCCGACCAGGGCCGCCCGGCTCAGCTCCAAGTGGTCCAGTACGGCGGTGAGGTCCTCGACGAGGGAGAAGGGTGCCGTGGCGACCGGGGACCGGCCGAAGCCGCGGGAGTCGTAGCGGATGACGCGGTGTCGCGCCGTGAGGCGCGACATGACGGGGTCCCAGATGCGGGAGTCCGTGATGCCGGGATGCAGGAGGACGAGGGGGAGGCCGTCGCCGCCGGTGTCTTCCGCCCATAGTTCGCCGTCTTTGACTGGCACGGTGAGTTCCATGGGCGTCAGTCTGGAGGCGGGCGGGACCGGGCCGCCAGGGGGTGCGAAGGTTCGCTCCCCCGGTGCCCGCTGCCCAGCGCCCTGTGCCGATCAGCCTGCGAACGCGCCCCCGTCCCCGAAGGCCCGCTCGGCGAAGCGCTCGCCGATGCGGCGGTGACCGGCGGAGTCCGGGTGGAGGTCGTCGGGCAGCGGCAGTTCGGCGAAGTCCTCCTCGCCGTAGAGGGCGCGGCCGTCGAGGTAGTGCAGGTTCGGGTCGTCGGCGGCCCGTTGAGCGGTGATGCGGGCGAGCTCGTTCCGGATGGTGGTGAGGGTCAGCCGGGAGGGGTCCGACGGGTCGCCCAGGGCCCGGAAGCTCATCTTCCCGCCGTCGAATTCCGGGGCGATGGGGCCCGGGGTGTCCTCCTGGAGGGGACACAGGACCGGCGAGACGACCAGCAGCGGCGTGGTGGGGTGCCCCTCGCGGATGGTGTCGAGGAAGCCGTGGACGGCCGGGGCGAAGGCTCGCAGGCGGATCAGGTCGGTGTTGACCAGGTTGATGCCGATCTTGACGCTGATCAGGTCGGCGGCGGTGTCCCGCATGGCGCGCGCGGTGAACGGGTCGAGCAGGGCGTTGCCGCCGAATCCCATGTTGATCAGCTCCACGCCGCCCAGGGCCGCGGCCAGCGCCGGCCAGGTCCCGGTCGGGCTCTCGGCGGAGGAACCGTGGCTGATCGAACTGCCGTGGTGCAGCCACACCCTGCGGCCGCGGTCCGGCGCGGGCTCGACCGGGGCGTCGGTGCGCAGGGCGATCAGCTCGACGACCTCCCGGTGCGGCAGCCAGATCTCGACGTCCTTCTCGCCGGCGGGCAGCCCGGTGAACCGGGCGGTGCCGGGCGGGCCGGGGCGGAAGTCCGCGGACCCGGTGGCCATGTCGACGGTGCGGACGTTGCCGCCGGTCACGCCCGTACGGCCGGCCGGGCGGCCGTCGACGAGCAGGTCGTAGAGGCCGTCCGGCGGGGGCGGTGCGCCCTGGTAGACCGTCTTCGTGGGGAGGACGTCCAGCTCGACGGCGGTGGCCCGGGTGCGGAAGGCCAGCCGCACGCCGGAGGGCTGGGATTCGATCATGGCCAGGTACGCGTCGGGGAACTGCTTCCGGGCCCGGGCGGGCAGCCGGTGCGGCAGCAGGCCGTGCGCGGTGCGTTCCACATCGAGGGCGCCGCGCAGCAGGCGGGCGTCGACGGGCGTGGTGATCCAGTCGGTCATGCCGCCTTCCGTAGGGGAACCGGGGTCGGGGACGTCGTTGAGCCGGGAGTTCATGGTCCCCAGCCTGTCAACCGGACGCCTGGTCCGCACATGCATTTCCCCTGGGGGCCGTGTCGTGCGCACCACCGCTGCGCGGCGGTGTCCTCAATCGCCGGACGGGCTTGATTGTGGCTGAGCTCAGCCGCGATCAAGCCCGTTGGGGGCACCCCCGGCGGTAGCCGGGCGAGCTTGAGGACGCGCCCGCAGCGCCTCCCGGCCGCGCCTCACGCCCCCAGCAGCCGCGACGCCGTGTAGATGCACAGCCCCGCCAGCGCGCCCACCACCGTGCCGTTGATCCTGATGAACTGCAGGTCGCGACCGATGTGCGCCTCGATCTTGCGGGAGGTGTGCTCCGCGTCCCAGCCCGCCACGGTGTCCGTGATCAGGGCGGTGATCTCGTCGCGGTAGGTCGTCACGACGTAGACGGCCGCGTCCTCCAGCCAGCCGTCGACCTTGGCGCGCAGCCGGGCGTCCGTGGCGATGCGGGAGCCGAGGGAGAGGATCGCGGCGCGCGCCCGCAGGCGCAGTTCGCTGCGCTCGTCCTCCGCCGCCGCGACGATCATCGCCCGTACCGAGGACCACGCGGACGCGATGAGGTCCTGGACCTCGCTGCGGCCGAGCACCTCGGACTTCAGCCGCTCGACCCGGGCCCGGGTGTCCGTGTCGGACTGGAGGTCGCCGGCGAAGTCGGCCAGGAAGCGGTCGACGGCACCGCGGGCCGGGTGGTCGGGCATGTCGCGCATCTCGGCGGCGAAGCGCAGCAGCTCCTTGTAGACGCGTTCGCCGACCTTGCGGTCGACGAAGCGGGGCGTCCAGCCGGGAGCGCCGCCGGTGACGGCGCCCATCACCGAGTCGCCGTGCTCCACGAGCCAGTCGTGGGCCCGTACGCACACCAGGTCCACGACCCGGTGATGGCCGCCGTCGGCGACGATCCGTTCCAGCATGGCGCCGATGCCGGGCGCGACCTCCTGGGCGTCGGCCCGCCGGGTGACGGCCTCGCCGACGACGGCCTGCACGTCGGAGTCCCGCAGCACCCGCAGGGCGCCGCGCAGCGCCGTGGCCAGCTCGGCGGTCACCCGGTCGGCGTGCGCGGGTTCGGCCAGCCAGCCGCCGAGGCGGGAGGAGATGCCGACGGCGCGCAGCCGGACGCGTACGACGCCACCGGAGAGGAAGTTCTCGCCGACGAACTCGCCCAGGCTCTGGCCCAGCTGGTCCTTCTTGGTGGGGATGATCGCGGTGTGCGGGATGGGCAGGCCCATCGGGCGCCGGAAGAGGGCGGTGACGGCGAACCAGTCGGCGAGCGCGCCGACCATGCCGGCCTCGGCGGCGGCCGCCACATAGCCGGCCCAGCCGCCGGCGCCCGAGGACTGCCCCCACTTCGCGAGCGCGTAGACGGCGGCGACGGCGATCAGCAGCCCCGTCGCCAGGGTCTTCATACGGCGCACTCCGCGGCGTTTCTCCTCATCCGCGGCGCTATAGGTGAGACCGCCCGCCACCGTGGGCATCACCCCATCAGCGGCTGCCGACTCTTCGTCAGGGGATCGTTCCATCCGCACCACCCGTTCCAGCCGTCTGTCACGTGCATTGTCCCTACTCGACGTACTCGTGGAACGGACCGGGAGTTCCCGGCGTCTGACAAGTCGCATGTGACACGTTGCGTGATCCAACAGCCGACAGGCGCGCCCTCGGGGCGTCGTGGGATCATGGAACGGCGATCGGACCGCGAGGGCGCTGTTGCTGATCAGTCGCTGTTTGTCCCCGGTCCGCACCGGAGCCGATACGCTCCGCCACTCCCAGGAGAAGCCCGCCCATGAACAGGCCAGCCCTGCCCCGCAGCGCGGCGTATGTCGCGCTCGCCGCACTGGCAGCCGCGGTGATCCTCGTCTCTGCCGCGATATTCGTCGGCGTCGGGGGCCGTGGCGGACAGGCCGCGACGGGGTCGCACGAGGACCACGGCACGGCCGAGCCGGCCGCCTCCGGCGGCTGGGTCGGCGCCTGGGGCACGTCCCCGGCGGGCGCGGAACCGAACACCCGGCTGGGTTACGCAGGGCAGTCGATCCGCAACGTCGTGCACACCAGCATCGGCGGCACCAGCGTCCGGATCCAGCTCTCCAACCTCTACGGTTCCCAGCCGCTGTCCGTCACGCACGCCTCCGTCGCCCTCGCCGCGGCCCCCGGCACCCCCGCCGCCGACCCCGGCAGCATGCGCCGGCTGGCCTTCACCGGGCAGCCCACGGTGACGATCCCGGCCGGGCAGTCCCTGCTCAGCGACCCGGTCCGGCTCACCGTGCCGCCGGCGGCCGACCTGCTGGTCACCACGTACTCGCCGACCCCCTCCGGCCCGGTCACGTACCAGCCGCTGTCCCGCCAGATGTCCTACCTCGCGCACGGCGACCGCACGGAGGACGTCCAGGGCGCCGGCTACACCGCGAAGGACACCCGCTGGCGCTACCTCACGGCCGTGGACGTCTGGGCCCAGGAGGCGCACGGCACGGTCGTCGCCTTCGGCGACTCGATCACAGCGGGTTACTCCTCCACCACCGGCACCAACCGCCGCTGGCCGGACTTCCTGGCCGCCCGGCTGCGCACCGAGCCCGGCGCGCCCCGCTACGGCGTCCTCAACGAGGGCATCAGCGGCAACCGCGTCCTCCTCGGCAACTCCGGGCCGCCCCCGGTGAACAACCCCAGCGGCCTGGAACGCTTCGAGCGCGACGTGCTCGGCCGTACGGGCGTCCGCGTCGTGATCATGGACCTGGGCGTCAACGACATCCTGCGCGCCCCGCAGCAGCAGGACCCGCACCGCATCGTGTCCGGCCTGCGGCAGATGGTGGAGCGGGCCCACGGCCGCGGCCTGCGGGTCGTCGGCGCGACGCTGGCGCCCTTCGCCGGCCACAAGGGCACCGTGGCGAACCAGGAGATCACCCGGCAGGGCGTCAACGAGCTGATCCGGGCAGGCGGCGTCTTCGACGACGTCGTGGACTTCGACCGGGTGCTGCGCGACCCGCGGGACGCCGAGCGGCTCCTGCCCGCGTACGACTCCGGTGACCACCTCCACCCGAGCGACGCCGGGTACGCGGCGATGGCCCGCGCCATCGACCTGGAGACCCTCAAGGGCCAGGCGGCCACCGCCCTGTGACCGGACGGGGCGCCCACCCGGGCGCCCCCGCCCCTCACTCCAGCGACTTGCGCCGCTCGTCGCGCTCCAGGCGGCGCTCCTCGCGCCGCTCCTCCCGCTGCCGCTTCCGCTCGTCCTTCGTGGCCTTGCGCTCGACGGAGACACCGCCCCAGATCGCCAGGCCGGTGATCCGCACGCGCGGCGAGCCCGGGGTGCCCGGGCCCGTGGCCTTGTCGCCGAAGCCGCCCATGATGCCGATGCCGCTGACCTCGACGTCCAGGTCCGGCGGCACCACGACGCCCATGCCGCCCATCAGCGCGAAGCAGCGGATGACGACCTCGTGGTCCTCGAAGCGCGCCTCCCGCAGGTCGATCTCGCCGCCGCCCCACATGGCGAAGGCGGTGAACTTCCGCGGGACGGTCCACGCGCCCTTGCGGTGGAAGCCGCCCCAGATGCCGACGGCACCCGCCGAACTCGGCCGGCCGCCGATCCGGCCCGGCCAGCCCTTCGCGGCCGGCGAGCCGGCGGGCGCGGGCACCGGGGCCACCGTGCCGGCCGCCGGGAGGTCCCGTACGAGCGGCTCCAGCTCGGCGTGCGTACGGGCCTTGTAGGCCGCCTCCAGGCGCTGCTCGAACTCCTCCATGTCCAGCCGCCCCTCGGCGACGGCGTCGCGCAGGGCCTCGGCGATCCGCTCACGTTCGGCGTCGGAGGCCCGCATCTCAGGAAGTTCGCTCATCATGCCGAACAGCCTAGCGAGAGGCGGCCCAAGGGCTTCTAAAGCGCTGTCCGGCCTGCGGGCTTTTGGTCCGGGTCCCGCTGCGGATACAACAACGTGGCGATGACGTCCTCGATGTCCGGCTCGCGCACCGACAGGTCCACCAGCGGATACCGCTCGGCGACGGCCGCCACGACCGGCGCCGCGCTGCTCCCGGCGGCGAACGCCAGCCACTGCCGCGGCCCCTCCACCTTCACCACCCGGGCCCCGGGCACGTCCGCGATCGGCGGCGACTCCCGCGCCAGGTCGACCACGAGCGTGCGCTCGCCGCCGGCCGCCGCGTGCAGCTCCTCCAGCCCGCCGTCGTGCACCAGGCGCCCGTGGTCGATGACCATCACGCGCCGGCACAGCTGCTCGATGTCGGTGAGGTCGTGCGTGGTGAGCAGCACCGTCGTGCCCCGCTCGGTGTTCACCTCCCGCAGGAACTGCCGCACCTTCGCCTTGCTGACCACGTCCAGGCCGATGGTCGGCTCGTCGAGGTAGAGCACCTCCGGGTCGTGCAGCAGGGCGGCGGCGATGTCGCCGCGCATCCGCTGCCCCAGGGACAGCTGCCGCACGGGCACGTCCAGCAGGTCGCCGAGGTCGAGGAGTTCGACGCAGCGCTCCAGATTGGCGCGGTAACGGGCCTCGGGAACCCGGTACATGCGGCGCACCAGCCCGTAGGAGTCGCGCAGCGGCAGGTCCCACCACAGGGTGGTGCGCTGACCGAAGACCACGCCGATGCGGTGCGCGAGCCTTGTCCGCTCGCGCGAGGGGTCGATGCCCGCGACGCGCAACCGGCCGCCGCTGGGCACCAGGATGCCCGTCAGCATCTTGATGGTGGTGGACTTCCCCGCGCCGTTCGGGCCGATGTAGCCGACCATCTCGCCGGCCGCGACGGAGAAGCTGATGCCGTCCACGGCCCGCACCCGGTGCCGCTCGCGCCGCAGGAGACCCGCCCTGCGCCGCACGTCGAAGACCTTCTCGACCCCGTCGAGTTCGATGAAACCGTCCACAGCCTCAGCTCCCCGTACTCCGATAGCTCCTCAGCCCCGCCCGCCACGCCAGCCCCGCCGCCGTCAGCATCACCACGGCGACCAGCGGCCCGCAGAAGTCCACCCACCCCGGCAGCCCCAGCGGATCCTCACGCCCCAGCAGCCGCAGCACCGGCAGCCAGTTGACGAAGGCCAGCGGCACCACGAACGTCACCCCGCGCACCAGCTCCGCCGCGAAGATCGTCGGCGGGTACTGGAGCATCGTCGAACCGCCGTAGGTGAACGAGCTCTGCACCTCCGCGGCGTCGGACGCCCAGAACTGGAAGGCCGCGCCCGCCACGTAGACCGCCGCGAAGATCGCCGCCCCGCCGACCACCGTCACGGCGACGAAGAGCGCCTTCGGCAGCGTCCAGGCCACGTCCACCCGGGCCATCCCCCAGCCCAGCACCGCCGCGCCCTGCACGATCCGCCCGGCCCGGCGCAGCGCGAACCGGTCGGCCGCGACCTGCGCGAGCACCGGCACCGGGCGCAGCAACAGGATGTCGAACGAACCGTCGCGCACCCGCCGCCCGATCCGGTCCGTCCTGCCGAAGGCCAGGTCGGCCAGGCCCAGGGAGGCGCTCGACGTCCCGTACAGCAGCGCGATCTCCGGCAGGGAGAAGCCACCGAGGGCGTCGACGTGCGCGAACATCAGCAGGATGGCGACGAAGTCGAGGCCGGTGACGGCCAGATTGCCCAGCGTCGTCAGCACGAACGACACGCGGTAGGCCATCGTGGACCGCACCCACATCGCCACCACGAGCCCGTACGCCCGCAGCCCTTCCACGGCGGGCGGCCTGGGCGATGTCCGGCGGATCATGCGAGCGGCCGGCTGCGGGCCGTGGCGTGCGCACCACCGCTGCACGGTGGTGTCCTCCTGCCATCGTTTGGGTGACTTCCGGCTCTTACGTTTCCATAGCGGGTACGTCTCCAACCGGCTCCATCAAGGCACTCGCACATCGACTGGGAGACACGACCATGGCTCAGGGCACTGTGAAGTCGTACGACTCGGAGAAGGGCTTCGGATTCATCACGCCCGACGGCGGGGGCGCTGATGTATTCGTCCACTACAGCGAGGTCCAGGCGAGGGGGTTCCGGCAACTGGAAGCGAACCAGCGTGTCGAATTCGAAATCGGCCAGGGCACGAAGGGGCCGCAGGCGGTCGGGGTCACGGTTATCTGAACCAGGCATCACACACAGCGGAAGCAGGACCGGACGCCGTCCACAGCCGTCGTCGATCCGGTGAACGTTTCCGGTCACGGCACTAGCCACCCTGGATCACCACCTTCCTCGTCGCGAGCGACTGAAGGGCCCGCCCGGCGCCCAGCAGCAGCGCCGCCCAGCCGGCCTGGAAGGCCAGCGCCGCGGCGAGACCGGGCACGTCCTGCCGGCCGATGAGGACGTCGACGGGCACCTGGAGCATGGCCGCCCACGGCAGCGTGCGGACGACCTCCCCGCACGCGCCCGGGAAGACGGTCAGCGGCAGCAGCATCCCGGAGAAGAACACGCTCGACACTCCGCTGATCACATTGATCCCGGCACCGTCGAGCAGCCAGAACGAGCTCAGGGCCACCAGGAAGCGCAGCGCGAAGCCCACCGTGACGCCGAGCACGACCGACAGGAGGAAGACCAGCCAGCGCAGCGGATCGGCGGGCAGGGACAGGTCGAAGACGAGGGCACCGGCGGCGAGCGGGACGGCGCCGCGGCCCAGCAGCTGGAAGGCGGCCCGGCCCAGCTCACCGGCGAGCCACCACAGCTGGAGGTCGGCCGGGCGGTAGAGGTCGACGGCGATGTCCCCGGTGCGGATGCGTTCCTGGAGCTCCTCCTCGAAACCACCGCCCATCAGGGCGGCGACGGCGAGCAGCGCCTGGCTGATCCAGACGAAGGTCAGGGCCTGCGACTGGTCGTAGCCGCCCAGGTGCGGGCGCTCGTCCCACAGGGCGATGAAGGTGGCGGCGATGATGAACCCGAAGACGGTATTGGTGAAGACACCGGCCGCCGTGGCGGCGCGGTAGGTGGCGTACCGCCGGAAGCCGCTCACCGCCACCGCCGCGTAGAGCCGCATCCCCCTGACACCTCTCGTCGTTGAACCTCGGCAGTCCGCTGCCGGTCCGCAGGGCCGAAGCGCCGAAGCGCCGGGAGCCTACCCGTCCGGCTCGGCCGACGGCCACACGATTTTTCACCCCCCGGAGTGATCGGCCTGGCCCGGACGGCTCTTACACGGCCGTCTTCCGTGCGGTACGACCCCGGCACGGAACGCATGATGCGAGAGTGTTTTACGGGGCGTACGGCGCACAGCGAACCGCCCGACACAACACCGCCCTCGCCGTGGCCGCACAACCCCGGCGGCGGCCGAGGAGTCCCTACAGACATGAGCGACGAGCAGTCACGGAAGCGGCCGGCCGGTGGTGACGATCCCACCGGGCCGGCGGGCTGGTCGCCGAAGGACAGTGACGGGCCCCGCAAGCCCGGCAGGGCCAGACGTCCGAGGCGCACCGGCTGGCGCCGCCTCGTGCCCACCTGGCGCATGGTCCTCGGCGGCTTCCTGCTGGTCGTCCTGCTCGTCGCCGGCGCCCTGATCGCCGGTTACATGCTCGTCCAGATCCCCCCGGCCAACAAGGCGGCCGTCGCGGAGAGCAATGTCTTCCTCTACGCCGACGGCAGCCAGCTCACCCGAAGCGGCGAGGTCAACCGCGAGAGCGTCCCCCTGAGCAGGGTCCCCAAGGACGTCCAGCACGCCGTGCTCGCCGCCGAGGACCGCGACTTCTACTCCGAGTCGGCCGTCAACCCCGAGGCGATGGTGCGCGCCGCCTGGAACACCGCCACCGGCAAGGGCAAGCAGTCCGGCTCCACCATCACCCAGCAGTACGTCAAGAACTACTACCTCGGCCAGGAACAGACCGTCACCCGCAAGGTGAAGGAATTCTTCATCGCCATCAAGCTCGACCGCGAACAGAGCAAGGACGAGATCCTCGAAGGCTATTTGAACACCAGCTACTTCGGCCGCAACGCCTACGGCATCCAGGCCGCCGCCCAGGCGTACTACGCCAAGGACTCCGACAAGCTCACCGTCGCCGAAGGCGCCTACCTCGCCACCCTCCTCAACGCCCCCAGCGCCTACGACGTCGGCGCCCACCCCGAGAACAAGCCGCGCGCCACCGGCCGCTGGAACTACGTCCTCGACGGCATGGTGAAGAAGAAATGGCTCACCAAGGCGCAGCGCGACGCCCTGAAGTTCCCCGCCCCCGGCAAGTCCCGGGCCCGCCAGGGCATGAACGGCCAGCGCGGCTATCTCGTCGAGGCCGTCAAGGACTACCTCACCGACAACAAGATCATCGATGAACAGACGTTCGCCCGGGGCGGCTACCGCATCACCACCACCATCGAGCGCAAGAAACAGGACGCCTTCACCGGCGCCGTGCAGAAGCAGCTGATGGACGAGCTCAGCGACGAACGCAAGGTCGACCAGTACGTACGGGCCGGCGGCGCCTCCATCGACCCCAAGACGGGCCGGGTCGTCGCCCTCTACGGCGGCATCGACTACACCAAGCAGTACGTCAACAACGCCACCCGCCGCGACTACCAGGTCGGCTCCACCTTCAAACCGTTCGTCTTCACCTCGGCCGTGCAGAACGACGCCACCACGCAGAACGGCCGCCCCATCACCCCCACCACCGTCTACGACGGCACCAACCGGCGCCAGGTGCGCGGCCCCGGCGGCCCGGTCGGCTACGCCCCCGCCAACGAGGACGACTACTCCAACCCGCGGATCACCGTCACCAAGGCCACCGACCTGTCGGTCAACGCCGTCTACGCCCAGATGGCACAGGACGTCGGCCCCGCCAAGGTCAAGGCCACCGCCGTCGCCCTCGGCATCCCGGAGCGGACACCCGACCTGACCGCCACGCCCTCCATCGCGCTGGGCGTCGCCACCGCCAGCGTCCTGGACATGACCCAGGCCTACGCGACGCTCGCCAACCACGGCCGGCACGGCACGTACACCCTGGTCGACAAGGTCACCAAGGGCGGCGAGAACATCCAGCTGCCCGGCAAGGACCCCGCACAGGCCGTCCCGCGCGAGGCGGCCGACACCACCACCGCCATCCTCCAGAGCGTCGTCGACAACGGCACCGGCTCCGCCGCCCAGGCCGCCGGGCGGCCGGCGGCGGGCAAGACCGGCACCGCGGAGGAGGACAAGGCCGCCTGGTTCGCCGGCTACACCCCCGACCTCGCGACCGTCGTCGCCGTCATGGGCCAGGACTCCGAGACCGGCGACCAGAAGTCGCTGTACGGAGCGGCCGGCCTGCCCCGCGTCAACGGCGGCGGCTTCCCGGCGGAGATCTGGGCGGCGTACACCTCCGACGCCCTGGAGGGCACGTCCACCAAGGACTTCGACCTGAGCACGTCCGGCGGCGAGGTCCCGCCGCTGGAGCCGCCCTCGCCGTCGGCTCCCCCGACGAGCAGCGCACCGCCCGCGCCGACCACGCCGCCGGTCCCCACACCGCCGAGCTCGGCGCCGCCGTTCCCGCCGACGGGCCCGCCGACCCGGCCGGGACCGCCGACCGACTTCCCGACGGGGCCGATCTTCACGTTCTTCCCGCAGGAGCCGAAGGACGGGGGCGGGCGCGGAGGCGGACGCGAGATGGACGGCGGCGGATCGCTGCTGGACGACTACTGACGCGGAACGGCCCTGCGGGCCGTGGCGTGCGCATCACCGCTGCGCGGTGGGTCCTCAATCGCCGGACGGGCTTGATTGTGGCTGAGCTCAGCCATCTCAAGCCCGTTGGGGGCACCCCCAGCGGTAGCTGGGGGAGATTGAGGACGCGCCCGCAGGGCGCCCGGCGCCGAAGGCGGCAAAGACAGCCCGCGGGCAAAGGCCTAGTGGCCAGACGTCGCCTTCAGGCCCACCACCGCGACCAGCAACAGCACGATGAAGAAGATCCGCGCGGCGGTCGCCGGCTCGCCCAGCACCAGCATGCCGAGCGCCGCCGCGCCGGCCGCGCCGATGCCGACCCACACGCCGTAGGCCGTACCGATGGGCAGGCTCTTCGCCGCCTGGGACAGCAGCAGCATGCTGGCGGCGATACCCGCGACGGTGAACACGCTCGGCCAGAGCCGGGTGAACCCGTCGGTGAACTTCATACCGACCGACCAGCCGACTTCCAGCAGACCGGCGACAGCGAGCAGGATCCATGCCATGACGGCACCTCCGTGGAAAACGTTCCTACAGGGGTGCGTCGTCTTGTCCTGACCCGGTACGGCGCGTCTCGTCGGGTTCCGGCAAGCCTAACAAAAGGGGCACGCGCCGGGCGTATCGCTCCGGGCAGGACTACAGATAGAGCCCTGTCGAGTCCTCCGAGCCCTCCAGCCGCTCCGCCGCCACCGCGTGCAGATCGCGCTCACGCATCAGGACGTACGCGACACCGCGCACCTCCACCTCGGCGCGGTCCTCCGGGTCGTACAGCACCCGGTCCCCCGGCTCCACCGTCCGCACGCTCTGCCCGACCGCCACGACCTCGGCCCAGGCCAGCCGGCGGCCCACCGCCGCCGTCGCCGGAATGACGATGCCGCCCGAGGACCGGCGCTCGCCCTCGGGAATATCGGTCCGGACCAGCACCCGGTCGTGCAGCATCCGGATGGGCAGCTTGTCGTGGGTGGTATGCGTGCTCACGCCCATGACCGTACCTGCCCGCGCACGGCCCCGAGGCCCGGGGCCACGGATCCGTCGAGGTGAGCTACGCCTTGCCAGGCGCCCGACTGGACGCCCACTACGCCTTGCGCCGGCGCGAGGAGACCGTCAGCAGCCCGATCACACCCACCGCCACCATGGCCACCGGCACGATCCGGTCCAGCCGCGGCGAACCGTCCTCCGTCACGAAACGCGCCCGCACATCGGACACCAGCCGGTTCGCCGCCACGTACGCGCGCCCCGCGGTGTGATCCACCTTCGCGGCCACCTTCGCCTTCGCATCGCCCACGATCGTGCTCGGGTGCATCCGCACACCGATCTCGTCGAGCGTCACGGCGAGCTCCTGCCGCCTGCGGGAGATGTCCGCCTCGATCTGCGCAGGGGTCCTGGCATCCGACACCGCGCTGCCTCCGTCGTCTCGAAAAGAGTGATGATGAGTGTGATGACGACAGTCTGTCAGCTCACCGCACCCCGTGCCCCGCGGCACCCCCGATCGGCACGGTGGCTAGTCTCGGAGCCGTAGCCCACGACCTTCGAGGAGTGCCATGAGCGAGCGACTGCAGCCCGGCGACACCGCCCCCGCCTTCACCCTGCCCGACGCCGAGGGCAAGCAGGTGTCGCTCGCCGACCACAAGGGCCGCAAGGTCATCGTCTACTTCTACCCGGCCGCCCTCACCCCCGGCTGCACCAAGCAGGCGTGCGACTTCACCGACAACCTCGACTTCCTCGCCGGCCACGGCTACGACGTCATCGGCGTCTCGCCCGACAAGCCCGAGAAGCTCGCGAAGTTCCGCGACAAGGAGGACCTCAGGGTCACCCTCGTCGGCGACCCCGAGAAGCAGGTCCTGGAGGCGTACGGCGCCTTCGGCGAGAAGAAGCTCTACGGCAAGACCGTCACCGGCGTGATCCGCTCCACCGTCATCGTCGACGAGGAGGGCAAGGTCGAGCGCGCCCTCTACAACGTCAAGGCCACGGGCCACGTCGCGAAGATCATCAAGGACCTGGGGCTGTAACACCGCACTCCCGGAACACCACAACCCGATCAGGGAGCCGAGGCCCCCCGGCCCACCGGGCCCTCCTCCGGCCCGTCCTCGACCTCCGGCAGGTCGAGGACGGCGCGGGCACCCCCGCCCTCCGCCGTACCGAACTCCAGCCGGGCCCCCAGCACCACCGCCTGCCCCACCGCGATCGTCAGCCCCAGACCATGCCCCGTACCGCGCTCCGGCGCCGCCGTACGGAACCGCCGCGGACCCTGATCCACCAACTCCGGCGGATAGCCCTCACCGTGGTCCCGCACCGTGATCCGCGTGCCCTCCACCGTCACCTCGATCGGCGGCTTCCCGTGCTTCGCCGCGTTCCCCAGGAGATTCACCAGGATCCGCTCCACCCGACGGGCGTCCGTCGCCACGATCCGGCCCTCGCCGACCACCTCGACCGACACGTCGTCGACCCCGCGCTGCCCCCGCGCCCGCTTCACGATCCCGCGCACCAGCGACGGCAGCTCCACCGGATCCCGCTGCGCCCGCTCCACACCCGAGTCCAGCCGCGAGACCTCCAGCAGGTCCTCCACCAGCGACCGCATCGTCTGCGCCCGCTCCCGCACCATCTCCACCGCCCGCGGATGCGGCAACAACTCCGCCGACGCCACCAGCCCCGCCACCGGCGTCCGCAGCTCGTGCGCCACGTCCGCCGTGAACTCCCGCTCCGCCTCCACCCGCGCCGCCAGCGACGTCGCCATGTGATGCACCGACCGCCCCAGCTCCGCCACCTCGTCACGGCCACCGCCCACCAGCGCCGCCGCGTCCGGCGGCTCACCCGCCGCGATCCGCCGCGCCGCCGCCGCACTGCGCCGCAGCCGCCGCGACAGGCTCTGCGCCACGAACCACGCCACCACCGCCATCAGCGCCACCGTCACCGCACCGGCCACCACCAGCGCCTTGTCCAGCGCCCGCTGCAAGGGATCCCGGTCCGGGTACGGCGCCGACACCGACAGCACCTTCCCGCCGCCGACCTCGGTCGCCGCCCACACCCGGGGATCACCGCCCCCACTGATGTACGTACCGGAACGGCCCTTGCGCACCGCCTCCGTCAGCATCGGCGGCAGCGTCGAATCGTCCAGCTGCGCACCGAGCGCCAGCAGACTGTCGCGCTGGTACACCTGGAGCGCCGAGCTGAGCAGACTGTCCTGGTACGCGCGCGCCTGACGGTCGCGCTCCACGGCGGAGATGTGGTGCACGGACAGACCGAGGACCACGACGGCGAGTGCGGTGACGAAGGAGATCGCGAGGGCGATCCGGCCACGGATGCCCATCACGCGATCGAGTACGTTTCCTGCGACTCGCCCAGGGGCGTGGCCCCCGTGTACGCCACCTCAAGGCCCGTGAAGGCCATCATCCCGTCGACGTTCTTCGCACCGTAGAGCCGGAAGTGCGCGGGGAAGGACATCACGCCGGCGCCGCTCGCACCACGGGACACCTGCACCACGCCGGTGCCCTCGGCCCCGTCCCGCGCGTAGTGGCCCCACTTGATCCCGCTCGCCACCATGCCGGCGTCCGCACAGGTCAAGGTGATGATCTCCGGCTCGATCACCGGCTCGCCCAGACCGCACTCCCGCACCCCCGGCATCGCCCGCGCCGGCGAGGCGTCCACGCGGGCCTCCTGCGAGGTCCGCGGCGCCTTCGACTTCTGCGCGGCCGCCGTCTTCGGCGCGTCCGCCACCGCGTTCGCCCGGTCCTCCTGACCGAACCACACACAGCCGATGCCCAGCACGGCCACCGCCGCGAAGACCGCCACCACAGTGCGCATGCTGGCCCGGCGGGGCTCGGCACGGTCGGCCATCGACGTCTCTTCCTCGGCGGGGGATGGTGCTGCGGAGGGCAGTTGCGATCCCTCCGCTCTGAGTGACGGTGAAATCGGGCGGCGCGTTCCCTCCCCGCCTATATCAGATTGACCACGCCCGCGCGTCTGCCGAGTGACCTATATCGCTTCCCGCCACCCGGCCGGTTTGAGCCGCCGCACAGCGCGCAGACGCACGAGGCCCGCCTGAACGAGGACGGGTGCGAGTACGAGCACGAGCACCACCCGCCGCGCAGCTCGGCCCGCCCCGCCGACCGAGAGGAAGCCGAGCCGTGTCCACCGGCAGCAGCACCGAGGCCGACACCGGCCTCGACCCGGAGGCCGTCAAACGCCACCGCGCCCTCTTCCGGGCCGTCGCCCGGCGCAAGAGCCCCCGCCTCCGCCGCACCGACATCACCGTCACGGACGAGAAGACCGTCAGACGCGCGGTCAAGGCGGCGGCGCTCGGCAACGCCATGGAATGGTTCGACTTCGGCATCTACAGCTACCTCGCCGTCACCATCGGCGACGTCTTCTTCCCCTCCGGGAACGACACCGTACGGCTGCTGTCCTCCCTCGCCACCTTCGCCGTCGCCTTCCTCGTACGCCCGCTCGGCAGCCTCTTCTTCGGCCCGCTCGGCGACCGCGTCGGCCGCAAGCGCGTGCTCGCCCTGACCATGGTCCTGATGGCCGTCGGCACCTGCGCGATCGGCCTGATCCCCTCCTACGCGACGATCGGCTTCTGGGCACCGGTACTGCTGATCTGCTTCCGGATGCTCCAGGGCTTCTCCACCGGCGGCGAGTACGGCGGCGCGGCCACGTTCATCGCCGAGTACGCACCCGACCGGCGCCGCGGGTTCTTCGGCAGCTTCCTCGAACTGGGCACCCTCGCCGGCTACGTCGCCGCGGCCGGCCTCGTCACCCTCATGACCTCGACGCTCGGCTCCGCCACGATGACCGACTGGGGCTGGCGCGTCCCCTTCCTCGTCGCCGGCCCGCTCGGCCTCGTCGGCCTCTACCTCCGCCTGAAGCTGGAGGACACCCCCGCCTTCCAGAAACTGGAGGAGGAGAACGGTGGCGGCGAGCGCGTCACCGGCGAGACCACCGAGCTGAAGCAGATCTTCACCACCCAGTGGTCGCGGCTGCTGCTGTGCGTCGTCCTCGCCGGCGCGTACGGCATCACCGACTACCTGCTGCTCTCCTACATGCCGACGTACCTGACCGACCAGCTCGGCTACGACGACGCCCACGGCCTGCTGGTGCTCATCGCCACGATGGTCCTGCTGATGGTGATCATCACCTTCGTGGGCCGCCTCAACGACCGCGTCGGCCGCAAGCCGCTGCTGATGGCGGGCATGGGCGGCTTCGCGGTCCTCTCGGCACCGGCGTTCCTGCTGCTGAAACAGGGCAGCCTGGTAGCGGTCCTCGGCGGGATGCTGATGCTGGGCCTCCCCCTCGTCTGCCTCCTCGGCACGATGTCCGCGGCCCTGCCGGCGCTCTTCCCCACGCCGGTCCGCTACGGCTCCCTGTCCATCGGCTACAACATCTCCACGTCCCTCTTCGGCGGCACGACGCCCCTGGCCGTCACGGGCCTGATCAGCGCCACGGGCAGCGACATGGCACCGGCGTTCTACACGACGGCCGCGGCGGTGATCGGCATGATCGCGGTCGCCTGCATGAAGGAAACCGCCCAACAGCCCCTGGAGGGCTCCCCGCCGTCGGTATCGACGAAGGAGGAAGCGGCGGAGATCGTCTCGTCCCAGTCACCTGAACCGAAGTTCTGACAGTTCGTGCTTATGGCGTAACTGTCGGGTGACCCCCTCGTTGATGAGTTCGAGGCCGCGTACGGGTGCGCGGTGGTACCGGTGAACGAGGCATTCCGGACGCGGAACGCGTCCGGGGGCCTCGGCCGGGTCGTACGGAGGGGGAGAACGTGGCGGTCAGGTACACGCACGAGCTGCTGGCCGAGGTCCCCATCGGGAGATCCGATGTCTGAGCTCTACGACCGCGAGACACTGGTCACCGCCGTTGGCGAATCAACGGGTTGGGCCGATCTGATGCGCAGGCTCGGGGTCAAAGCCAGCGGCGGCAGACGCCGGGTTCTCCAGGAGAAGGTCGCTGGCCACGGCATCGACACCAGCCACTTCAAGCAGCGCAGCCCTTGGCGTAAGTACCCCGACGATGCAATAGCCGCGGCTGTCGGGTCGTCCACCACTCTGCGAGAGGTGGTGCAGAAGCTGGGTGCACCCCCGGCCACCGGGACGATCTCCCACATCCGACGCCGGATCCTCGCGGCAGGCATCGACGTCAGCCACTTCCCCGGCCTGAACCGCCCGCAGCCCGATCTGCCGTTCAGCGGGGAACAGCTCAAGGTTGCCGCCGCATCCGCCACCAGCGTGCGGGCCGTAGCCCGGAATCTTGGAGTCCCTGACGACAGCAGATCGCGTGCGGCGCTCCGGCGCATGCTCAATGAGGTAGGTGTCGACACCACTCGCTTCGGCAACGGTCGGCTTGTGCTGCCCGAGGGCAGTCTGCGGGAAGCGGTCGTCAACGCCACGAGCTTCGCCGAGGTCATGCGGAAGCTCGGGTTGCCGGTGAACGACACCAATCATCGGCGCGTACGTCGGCGAGTGGCTCAACTCAAACTGGACACGTGCCACTTCACACGTAAACCCTGGGGCACCATCCCGGTCGCCGAACCCAAGCGTGTCGCGGGTGAAGTTCTCCAGGTACGCCCTGAAGGGGCACCCCGCGAGAGTCGGCAGCGGCTGCACCGAGCCCTCGGTGAGATCGGCGTCCCGTACAGGTGCGCTCGTTGCGGCAACGAAGGCGAGTGGCTGGGCGAACCGATGACGTTGCAGATCGACCACATCAACGGCGACTGGCTCGACAACCGGGCCGAGAATCTTCGTTACCTGTGCCCCAACTGTCACTCGCTTACTGAAACGTGGTGCAGGGGCGGTAGGCGCCGAACAGAGCGACTTACGGCCGGGTAACAGGGACCCTTGTGCCACGAAAGCCGTCAGCCGCTACCATGGCTGACGGCTAGCGGCCGTTGCTGAATCGGTATAAGCGGGTGTTTTAGGGGCACCTGGGAGCAATCCCATGTGGGTTCGAGTCCCACCGGCCGCACCATCTGGAATCGAAGGGGCTGGTCCGTCGAACGGCGGGCCAGCCCCTTTGCTACATCCTCACCCCAAAAGCTCCCGCACCACCGGTACCAGCCCCCGGAACGCCTTCCCCCGGTGGCTGATCGCGTTCTTTTCGGCCGGGGTCAGTTCCGCGCAGGTGCGGGTCTCGCCCAGGGGCTGGAGGATCGGGTCGTAGCCGAAGCCTCCGCCGCCGGCGGGTTCGTGGCGGAGGGTGCCTTCCAGGCGGCCCTCGACGACGCGCTCCGTGCCGTCGGGCAGGGCCAGCGCCGCCGCGCAGGCGAAGTGCGCGCCGCGGTGCTCGTCCGCGATGTCGCCGAGCTGGGAGAGCAGCAGATCCAGGTTGGCCTTGTCGTTGCCGTGGGCGCCGGCCCAGCGGGCGGAGAGGATGCCGGGGGCGCCGCCCATGACGTCGACGCAGAGGCCGGAGTCGTCGGCGACGGCGGGCAGGCCGGTGGCGCGGGCGAGGGCGTGGGCCTTGAGGAGGGCGTTCTCCGCGAAGGTGACGCCGGTTTCCTTGACGTCCGGGATGTGGGGATAGGCGTCGGCGCCGATGAGTTCGACGTCGAGGCCGGCCTCCTCCAGGATGGCGCGGAGTTCGATGACCTTGTTGGCGTTGCGGGTGGCGAGGATCAGGCGCTTCATGGGACGGATTATCCCGCGCGGTCCCGCACTATCCCGTGCAGACCTTCGTCAGCTCGGCGGCGGCGTCCTTGAGGGGCGTCAGGTCGGGCGTCCTGTCCTGGCGTACGGCGTCGCGGGTGTTGGTGACGGCCGTCTGGAGGTGGTCCAGGGCCTTGCCGACGTCCGTGCTGTTGGTCTTCTCCTTGAGTTTCTTCGTGTCCTTTTCCAGGGTGTCCAGGATTTTGTCCGCCTGGTCCGGGTCGTTCGCCGTGTCGGTCACGGCGCGCTGGAGGTCGTCGACGTCGTTGGAGATCTCTATGCCCAGGCGGGCGCAGTCGACGGCCTTCTGCGCGGCGGAGCAGCCCACCGCCAGCGGCAGGGCCAGCGCGGCGGCGGCGAGCGCGACGGCGGCTCCGGTGCGGCGGCGTACGGACATGAGGTTCCCTCCCCGGCTACGGGCGTACGGTCACGATGCCGTACGCCCGTATCTATGAACGCTCTTTCACCGCGTGGTGGTTGCCTTGCGGCAGCCGTCCTCTACAGCGTCGCCGCCAGCGCCTCGCGCTGCACGGCGTCGAGCGAGGCGCAGCCGGCGACCGCGAGGTCGAGCAGGGTGTTGAGCTCGTCGCGGGCGAAGGGCTGGGCCTCGGCGGTGCCCTGGACCTCGACGAAGCGGCCGTCGCCGGTGCAGACGACGTTCATGTCGGTGTCGGCGCGGACGTCCTCCTCGTAGCAGAGGTCGAGGAGGGGGACGCCGTCGACGATGCCGACGCTGACGGCGGAGACGGTGCCGGTGAGCGGCTGCCGGCCGTGCTTGATGATCTTCTTGTTCTGGGCCCAGGTGATGGCGTCGGCCAGTGCCACGTACGCGCCGGTGATGGCAGCGGTGCGGGTGCCGCCGTCGGCCTGGAGGACGTCGCAGTCGAGGACGATGGTGTTCTCGCCGAGGGCCTTGTAGTCGATCACGGCGCGCAGGGAGCGGCCGATGAGGCGGGAGATCTCGTGGGTGCGGCCGCCGATCTTGCCGCGGACGGATTCGCGGTCGCCGCGGGTGTTCGTGGAGCGGGGCAGCATCGAGTACTCGGCGGTGACCCAGCCTTCGCCGGTGCCCTTGCGCCAGCGCGGCACGCCCTCGGTGACGCTGGCGGTGCAGAAGACCTTGGTGTCGCCGAAGGAGAGGAGTACGGAGCCTTCGGCGTGCTTGCTCCATCCGCGCTGGATGGTCACGGGGCGGAGCTGGTCGGGGGTGCGGCCGTCGATGCGAGACATGGGATGAGCCTACTGGCATCGGGGATGCGCGAAGGGCCCCGTTCCGGTTCGCTGCGGTTCCGGTGTCGGGGCCCTTCGAGCGGAGCTCAGTGGCTCACATCATGTCTTCGATCTCGCCGGCGACCGGGTCGGCGTCGGTGCCGATGACGACCTGGATGGCGGTGCCCATCCGGACGACGCCGTGCGCGCCGGCGGCCTTGAGTGCGGCCTCGTCGACGAGGTCGGGGTTGACGACCTCGGTGCGGAGGCGGGTGATGCAGCCCTCGACCTCTTCGATGTTGTCGATCCCGCCGAGCCCGGCGACGATCTTCTCAGCCTTGGTGGCCATGTGCACTCCTGGTTGTCTCGGCCCTTCGGCGGTCTCGCCGACCGGCTTCACACGGTAACCCACGTTCAGCCCAACAACGTGGGCGTATGTCCGCCATCTACCGAATGATGGCGACCAGCCGGTGCCGCGCTCCGGGAGGCCGGAACGCGCCCACAGGTGGTCTACACCAGTATGCGCCAAGCCCCGGGTGGACCGTCGCCGGGGCGGCGGCCGGCAGGACGCGGAGAGGACGCGAATGAGCTCGAACGCCGCGGCGGCCCCGAGGAAGAAGACCTGGACGCAGGGTCTGCTGCAGAACCTCCAGAAGATGGGCCGCAGCCTCCAGTTGCCGATCGCGGTGCTGCCGGCGGCGGGCATCCTCAACCGGCTGGGGCAGCCGGACGTCTTCGGCAAGGACGGGCTCGGCTGGACGGACGTCGCGAAGGTGTTCGCGGGCGCGGGCGGGGCGCTGCTGGACTCGGCGCTGGGTCTGCCGCTGCTGTTCTGCGTGGGTGTGGCCATCGGGATGGCGAAGAAGGCGGACGGTTCGACGGCGCTGGCCGCGGTGGTCGCCTTCCTCGTCTACTTCTCGGTGCTGCACCAGTTCCCGGAGGACTGCCCGCGCGAGGCGCACTTCGGCGGGGCGGGGCTGTGGAGCGGGGTGTGCGTGTCGGGGGTGGGCGTGGCGCAGCCGGCGTCGTTCCAGAATCCGGGGGTCTTCGGCGGGATCGTGATCGGGCTGCTGAGCGCGTGGTTCTGGATGCGGTTCCACAGGGTGCGGCTGGTCGACTGGCTGGGCTTCTTCAACGGCCGCAGGCTCGTGCCGATCCTGATGTCGTTCGTGGCGCTGGCGTTCGCGGTGATCTGTCTGTTCGTCTGGCCGCCGGTCGGTGACGCGCTGACGGACTTCAGTGAGTGGCTGTCGGATCTGGGGTCGACGGGTGCGGGTGTCTTCGGTGTGGCCAACCGAGCGCTGCTGGTGGTGGGGCTGCACCAGTTCCTGAACACCTTCATGTGGTTCCAGTTCGGTGATTTCACGAAGCCGGACGGCACGGTCGTGCACGGTGACATCAACCGGTTCCTGGCGGGTGATCCGGCGGCGGGGCAGTTCACCACCGGTTTCTTCCCGATCATGATGTTCGCGTTGCCGGCGGCGGCGCTGGCGATCACGCACTGCGCGAAGCCGCACCGCCGGAAGGTGGTCGGCGGCATGATGCTCTCGGTGGCGCTGACGTCGTTCGTCACGGGCATCACCGAGCCGATCGAGTACTCGTTCCTGTTCATCGCGCCGGCGCTGTACGTGATCCACGCGTTGCTGACGGGTGTGTCGATGGCGGTGTCGTGGGGGCTGGGGGTGCACGACGGCTTCAGTTTCTCGGCCGGTCTGATCGACTACGTGATCAACTGGGGGCTGGCGACCAAGCCGTGGCTGATCATTCCGATCGGGCTGTGCTTCGCGGTCGTGTACTACGTGATTTTCCGCTTCGCGATTACGAGGTTCGATCTGCCGACTCCGGGGCGTGAGCCGGAAGAGGTGGCGGAGGAGATCGAGCAGGAGAACGTGAAGTAAGGAGGGGCGGCGGTGGACGCCTCGTAAGGAGTCAGTGACACTGCGCCGGGATGTGCGTCCCGGCGGCCCGGCCCCCGAGCCTTGCTCGGGGGCCGTTTGTCGTGCGGTGCGGGGCTGTGGGCGAGCCCACTGGGAACGATGGATTCCTTTATGCCGGACTCACGTGCTACAACAGGTCTAAACCACTGAGTGGTGTAGACCAAAAGCGGGCCGTCCCTCCTTCCCCGAGCGCCCGCCTCACCTGGAGGAATCCGATGAGTAAGAGCGCCAAGGCGGCAAAGACGGCGCCTGATGACGCCGCGCCGGAGAAGAAGAAGTTCGGCTCCGGCGCCATGGCGATAGCCCAGCGCATCGGCCGCAGCCTCATGCTGCCGGTCGCGGTGCTTCCCGCCGCCGCGCTGATGGTCCGCCTCGGCCAGGACGACATGCTCGGCCGGGAGTCCCTCCCGCAGTTCCTGAACAAGATCGCCGAGTTCATGGCCGCCGGTGGCGGCGCGATCCTGGACAACATGGCGCTGCTGTTCGCCGTGGGTGTCGCGATCGGCTTCGCCAAGAAGTCGGACGGTTCCACCGCGCTGGCCGCCGTCGCCGGTTACCTGGTCTTCCAGAAGGTGCTCGGCACCTTCACCGACGGCAGCCTGCCGAAGAAGGAGGCCGTGGTCGACCACAAGGTCGTCATGGTGGAACAGGCCGTGGACGCCAAGGTCCTCGGCGGTGTCGTGATGGGCCTCGTCGTCGCGCTGATCTACCAGCGCTTCTACCGCACCAGGCTGCCCGACTGGGCGGGCTTCTTCGGCGGCCGCCGCCTGGTGCCGATCCTGTCGTCCTTCGCGGGTCTGGTCATCGGTGTCGTCTTCGGCTACGTCTGGCCGGTGCTCGGCACGGGTCTGCACAACTTCGGTGAGTGGCTGGTCGGCTCGGGTGCCGTCGGCGCCGGCATCTTCGGTGTCGCCAACCGCGCGCTGATCCCGGTCGGCATGCACCACCTGCTCAACTCCTTCCCGTGGTTCCAGGCGGGTTCGTACGACGGTCCCAAGGGCGCGGTCAGCGGTGACATCGCCCGCTTCCTCGCCGGTGACCCGGACGCCGGCCAGTTCATGACCGGCTTCTTCCCGATCATGATGTTCGCGTTGCCGGCCGCCTGCCTGGCGATCGTGCACTGCGCCCGCCCCGAGAACCGCAAGGTCGTCGGCGGCATGATGTTCTCGCTCGCGCTCACCGCCTTCGTCACCGGTGTGACCGAGCCGATCGAGTTCACGTTCATGTTCGTCGCGCCGGTGCTGTACGCGATCCACGCGGTGCTCACCGGTGTCTCGCTGGCCCTGACCTGGGCGCTCGGCATGAAGGACGGCTTCGGTTTCTCCGCCGGTGTCATCGACTTCGTGCTCAACCTGGGCATCGCCTCCAAGCCGTGGATGCTGGTCCTGGTGGGTCTGTGCTTCGCCGCGGTCTACTACGTGGTCTTCCGCTTCGCGATCATCAAGTTCAACTTGAAGACGCCGGGCCGCGAGTCCGAGGAAGAGTCCGCCGAGCTGAAAGCCTGACCTCGCCCCCCAGGGTCCGAGCTCGATGAATTAAAAGAAAAGGCCCCCGGAATCCCTTGGATTTCGGGGGCCTTTTCCTTTGCGGCCTTTATTGAAGACCGCCGGGTTCAATTACCGCCGTCAGATCTCATAGACCGCTCCCGTTTCCGCCAGTTCCACCGGGCCGTCGAAGACCGCGCGCGCGTCGCGGAGGTTGGTCAGCGGGTCGGTCCAGGGCGGGATGTGGGTGAGGACCAGGCGCCCGGCGCCGGCCCGGGCGGCGTGCTCGCCGGCCTCGCGGCCGTTGAGGTGCAGATCCGGGATGTCCTCCTTGCCGTACGTGAAGGACGCCTCGCACAGCAGCAGGTCGGCGCCCACCGCGAGGTCGTGCAGGGCCTGGCAGGGGCCGGTGTCACCGGAGTAGACGAGCGAGGCGCCCCGGTGCTCGACACGGAAGGCGTACGCCTCGACGGGGTGGCGCACCCGGTCCGTGCGGATGGTGAGCGGGCCGAGGGCGAAGGTGCCCGGCTCCAGGGTGCGGAAGTCGAAGACCTCCCCCATGCAGCTGTCGTCGGGGACGTCGCCGTACGCCGTGGCGAGCCGCTGCTCGGTGCCCTTGGGGCCGTGGACGGGGATGGGGCCGGCGCGGCCGCCCTCGTGCCGGTAGTAGCGGGCGACGAAGTAGCCGCACATGTCGATGCAGTGATCGGGATGCAGGTGCGACAGCAGGATCGCGTCGAGGTCGTAGAGACCGATGTGGCGCTGCAGCTCGCCCAGGGCGCCATTGCCCATGTCGAGGAGCAGCCGGAAGCCGTCGGCCTCTACGAGGTAGCTCGAACAGGCCGATTCCGTGGACGGGAACGACCCCGAGCATCCGACGACGGTGAGCTTCATGCGGGCCTGAACCTCCGTGGGCTGGTTACGGGGGGCCATGCGGTTCGTCGAGCGTAAAGCGCGGGACGGGCGGTCGCTCCTCGGTGGGGGGACGTTGTGGGCGAAGTCACCGGTAAGGATGCCTCTCGCCTGGCCGGCGGATCCTCGGCTACATGCCTGTTGTGCCGCCTGTGGCGGCGGGGCGCCCTGCGGGCGTGTCCTCAATCTCCCCCAGCTACCGCTGGGGGTGCCCCCAACGGGCTTGAATTGGCCGTGGTCGGCCAAACCCAGCCCGTCCGGCGCTTGAGGACACCGCCGCGCAGCGGTGGTGCGGGCGCCACGGGCCGCAGCGCCCGCTCACGATGATCCGCCGGACAGGCGCTACGCCCAGAGCTGGCCGTGCAGTGTCTCGACGGCCGCTTCCGTCGTAGGCGCGGTGTACACGCCAGTGGAAAGGTACTTCCAGCCCCCGTCGGCGACGATGAAGACGATGTCGGCGCGCTCGCCCGCGCGCTCGGCCTTGCGGGCCACGCCGGCGGCGGCGTGCAGCACGGCGCCGGTGGAGATGCCCGCGAAGATGCCCTCCTGATGGAGGAGTTCGCGGGTGCGGCGGACGGCGTCCTCGGAGCCGACGGAGAAGCGGGTGGTGAGGACGGAGGCGTCGTAGAGCTCGGGCACGAAGCCCTCGTCGAGGTTGCGCAGGCCGTAGACGACGTCGTCGTAGCGCGGTTCGGCGGCGACGATGCCGACGCCGGGGACGTGTTCGCGCAGATAGCGGCCGACGCCCATCAGGGTGCCGGTGGTGCCGAGGCCGGCGACGAAGTGGGTGATCTCGGGGAGGTCCGCGAGGATCTCGGGGCCGGTGGTGGCGTAGTGGGCGCCGGCGTTGTCGGGGTTGCCGTACTGGTAGAGCATCACCCAGTCGGGGTGGCCCGCAGCCAGTTCCTTGGCCATGCGGACGGCGGTGTTGGAGCCGCCTGCGGCCGGCGAGGGGATGATCTCCGCGCCCCACATGGCGAGGAGACTGCGGCGCTCCTCGCTGGTGTTCTCCGGCATGACGCACACCATGCGGTAGCCCTTGAGCCTGGCCGCCATGGCGAGGGAGATGCCGGTGTTGCCGGAGGTGGGCTCCAGGATGGTGGCGCCGGGGGTCAGCCGGCCGTCCTTCTCCGCCTGCTCGATCATGTGCAGGGCGGGGCGGTCCTTGACCGAGCCGGTGGGGTTGCGGTCCTCCAGCTTGGCCCAGATCCGCACCGCCTCGGACGGCGAGAAGCTCGGCAGGCGCACGAGCGGGGTGTTGCCGACCGAGGCGAGGTGGCTGTCGTAACGCATGCGCGTCGCTCAGACCATTCCGCCGGCCACGGCCGGGAGGATGGTGACGCTGTCGCCGTCGCTCAGCTCGGTGGTGATGCCGGCCAGGAAGCGGACGTCCTCGTCGTTGAGGTAGACGTTCACGAAGCGGCGCAGCTCTCCGCCGGCGGCGTCGTCGACCAGGCGCTCGCGGATGCCCGCGTGGCGGGTCTCGAGGTCCTTGATGAGGTCGTCGATCGTGGCGCCGCTGCCCTCGACGGCCTTCTTGCCGTCGGTGTAGGTGCGGAGGATGGTCGGGATGCGGACCTCGATGGCCATGGGTCTGTGCTCCTGTCGGAGTGCGGGGTCGGTTCGCGCGGAACGCGGGGGCTCACGTCGTGAGAACCATGGGCGCATCGTATCGATTCCTTGTACGCATCCAGGAAGTTCGTCCCGGCATGCGGACGTTTCCGTCTCACCGCGCCGCCATGGCGTCAGTACGCGGCCACGACCTCGACCTCCTCCTCCGTGACCTCGCCCGCCACTATGCGGAACGAGCGGAACTGGAAGGGGCCCGCGCCGTCGGTGTCGGCGGTGGAGACGAGCACGTAGTGGGCGCCGGGTTCGTTGGCGTAGGTGATGTCCGTGCGCGAGGGATACGCCTCGGTGGCGGTGTGCGAGTGGTAGATGACGACGGGGTCCTCGTCGCGGTCGTCCAGCTCGCGGTAGAGCTTGAGCAGGTCGGTGGAGTCGAACTCGTAGAAGGTGGGCGAGCGGGCCGCGTTGAGCATGGGGACGAACCGCTCGGGGCGGTCGGTGCCGGCCGGACCCGCGACCACGCCGCACGCCTCGTCGGGGTGGTCGGCGCGGGCGTGGGCGACGATCCGGTCGTGGAGGTCCTTGGTGATGGTCAGCATGTCGGCCAGGATAGACAGAAGGGCCCGTCCGTACCGAGTGGTGGTACGAACGGGCCCGAATGCCGGACAGCGGTCAGAGCGTCAGTGGCTCTTGGCCGCCTCTTCGACAGGCGCCGCGTAGTTCTTGCGGGCGAATGCCTGCGGGTTGCGGGCCTTGAGGACGTAGTACGAGCCCACCATGATCGCGGCCCAGATGGGCGCGCAGTACAGGGAGATCCGGGAGTCCTTGTCGATGCCCATCAGCACGATCACCATGAGGATGAAGGCGAGCGCGAAGAGGCTGGTCCACGGCGCACCGGGGGCCTTGAACGCGGACTGCGGAAGCTCGCCGCGGTTGGCCTTGCGGCGGTAGATCAGCTGCGCCGCGAGGATCATGATCCACGCCCACATGCCCGAGATGGTCGCGAAGGACACGACGTAGGTGAACGCCTGTCCCGGCCACTGGTAGTTGATCCAGACGCCGACGAGCATCAGCGCGGCCGAGAAGGTCGTACCGCGCAGCGGCAGGCCGTTCTTGGTGAGCTGGGCGAAGAACTTCGGGCCCTGGCCGTTGAGCGCGAGGTCGCGCAGCATGCGGCCGGTGGAGTACATACCGGAGTTGCAGGAGGAGAGCGCCGCCGTCAGCACCACGAAGTTGACGATGCCGGCGCCGGCCGGCAGGCCGATCTTCGCGAAGGCCGCCACGAACGGGCTCACCCCGGGCATGAACTCGGTCCACGGGACCACGGCCAGAATGATGATGAGCGCACCGATGTAGAAGACCGCGATCCGCCACGGGACGGTGTTGATCGCCTTGGGGAGCGTCTTCTTCGGGTCCTTGGCCTCGCCCGCGGTGACGCCGACGAGCTCGACGGCGAGGAACGCGAACATCACGATCTGCAGCGTCATCAGCGTGGAGCGGATGCCGTTGGGGAAGAAGCCGTGGTGCGACCAGAGGTTGGTGAAGGTGGCGGTGTCACCGGCGTCGGAGAAGCCGAGGGTGATCACGCCGAGGCCGATCAGGATCATGCCGATGATGGCGGTGACCTTGACCATGGAGAACCAGAACTCCAGCTCACCGAAGAGCTTCACGGAGATCAGGTTGGCGAAGTAGAGGATGACCGTGAACCCGAGAGCGGACACCCATTGCGGGACGTCGCCATGGGTCCAGTAGCTCATATAGGTCGCCGCGGCGGTGACCTCGACGATGCCGGTGACGACCCAGAAGAGCCAGTACGTCCAGCCGGTCACGTACCCCCAGAAGGGGCCGAGGAATTCCCGCGCGTAGTCGGAGAAGGACCCCGACACCGGGCGGTACATGAGCAGCTCGCCGAGCGCGCGCATGATGAAGAAGATGACGAGGCCGGCTATTGCGTAGGCCAGGATCAGGCTGGGACCGGCCTTGTGGATGGCCGTGCCGGCGCCGAGAAACAGGCCGGTGCCGATGGCACCGCCGATGGCGATCATCTGGATCTGTCGGTTGCCCAGTCCGCGCTGGTAACCCTCGGAAGCGTCCTGTCCGCTTCCGTCCTGCCCTGCGGCCTCCGCGCTTGCGGTACGGTCCGCGACCTGCTCAGAGGTCATGGTGGTGCGCCTTTCTCCATACCGATCCGGTCAATTCGGATCGGGTCCAGATCCCCCCGGAAATGGAGTCCTGTCATTGCCGACGGTCGGCCGGCGAAGCGCTCCCGCCGCAACATGGGTGGCGTCGCGGTGGCAGGTCGTGAAGATTTATCACGAGTGGCGAGGAGATCGTCGGGGCCATTGTGAGGCACACCACAAAGGAATTAGGACAAAAGTAATGGTGACGGCCAATAGCCGCCACCACAGTGATTCGATCGTTATCCGGACTTGAGCGTTCGCTAAGCGGACACATCTGGCATGTTCATGGCATTCGCTCCGGATTTGCCCGTCGAATTCACGCCATCAGGGCCTCGACCAGCGTCTCCTGAAGACCCCCGAGCCAGAGGTACGCCATGACCATCGGCTTGCGCGGATCCTCGTCCGGCAGCCGGAACAGCGCCTCGCTGTCGTCGTCCTCCCGGACCTCCAGCCGCGTCCCTATGGCCAGCCGCAGATCGTTGAGCGCGCCCAGCCAGCGCCGGCAGTCCTCGGCCGGCAGCCGCAGCACGGCGCCGCTGTCCCCGGCCGGCGTCAGCGAGTCCAGCGAGCGGACGACGCCCAGGGCGTCCTCGCGCTTGCGCTCCCGCAGGTCGTTCTCGGTGTAACGGCGGAACTCGGAGGCGTACGCGCGCTCCCGCTGGTCCTGCTCGGAGCCCGGATCACCATAGGCGTCCGGGAAGAGGCGGGCCAGCGCGGGGTCGGCGGGCGGCTCGCTGGGGCCCTCGGCGAAGAGCCGCGCCAGCGGGTCGGCGTCGTCGGCGCCGTGGCTCTCGCCCGGCCCGATCAGCTCCAGGAGCTGGACGGCCAGGCTGCGCAGGATGGAGATCTCGACCTCGTCCAGGGCCACGGCGGCCCCGCCGCCCGGCAGCGGCTCGAAGTGCCCGGCCATCAACGGTCCTGCGACAGCGTCGCCCACAGGCCGTAACCGTGCATCGCCTGCACGTCCCGCTCCATTTCCTCGCGGCTGCCACTGGACACGGTGGCGCGCCCCTTGTGATGGACGTCGAGCATCAGCTGGTGCGCCTTGTCCTTGGGGTAACCGAAGTACGCCTGAAAGACATACGTCACATAACTCATGAGGTTGACGGGATCGTTGTGGACCAGGGTCACCCACGGCACGTCGGGCTCGGCCACGGCGAAGGGGGATTCGCCCGTCTCGGGTCGTTCGATCTCGACCGGTGCAACACTCACCCTTCCCATGCTGCCACTCGCGGCGGCGCGATGCACAAAGGGGTACCGCCCTCGGCCCGGCGCCCCGCCCGCCCGACGCCCGCGCCCGGCCACCCTGCGGCGACAGAAATCGTCACTCTGACGAGATTCGGGGGTAGCATCTGATGCCATGAACGCTGCGGACTTGAGGCTGCCGGTGGACGTGCCGTCGACGGCCCTCTTCACCGACCGGTACGAACTCACGATGCTCCAGGCGGCACTGCGCTCGGGCACAGCCGACCGCCGCTCGGTCTTCGAGGTCTTCACCCGCCGGCTGCCCGACGGCCGCCGCTACGGCGTCGTCGGCGGCACCGGCCGCGTCCTGGACGCCGTGGAGAACTTCCGCTTCGACAGCGGCGTGCTGGACTTCCTCGCGGAGCGGGGGATCGTGGACGAGCCGACGCTCGCCTGGCTGGCCGACTACCGCTTCCGCGGTGACATCTGGGGCTACCCCGAGGGCGAGGTCTACTTCCCCGGCTCGCCGATCCTCCGCGTCGAGGGCAGCTTCGCCGAGGCCGTCCTCCTGGAGACGGTGATCCTCTCGATCCTCAACCACGACTCGGCGGTCGCCGCCGCGGCCTCCCGGATGGCGGTCGCGGCCGGCGGGCGGCCGCTGATCGAGATGGGGGCCCGGCGCACCCACGAGCTGGCGGCCGTCGCCGCCGCGCGCGCCGCGTACGTGGGCGGCTTCGCCTCGACGTCCGACCTGGCGGCCGGGTTCCGTTACAACATTCCGACCGTCGGCACCAGTGCGCACGCCTTCACGCTGTTGCACGACAGCGAGCGGGACGCCTTCACCGCACAGGTCGACGCCCTCGGCGGAGGCACGACCCTGCTCGTCGACACCTTCGACGTCACGGAGGCCGTCCGGATGGCCGTGGAGATCGCCGGGCCGGAGCTGGGCGCCGTCCGGATCGACTCCGGCGACCTGCTGCTGCTCGCCCACCGGGTGCGGCAGCAGCTGGACGAGCTGGGGGCCACCAAGACGCGGATCGTCGTCACCAGCGACCTGGACGAGTACGCGATCGCCTCGCTGGCGGCCGCGCCCGTGGACGCGTACGGCGTCGGCACCCAGCTGGTGACCGGCAGTGGGCACCCCACCTGCTCGATGGTCTACAAGCTCGTGGCCCGCGCGGACGGCCCCGGGGCGGACGCGCCGCTGCGGCCGGTCGCGAAGAAGTCCATGGGCGGCAAGTCCTCGGTCGGCGGCCGCAAGTGGGCGGCCCGCCGGCTCGACGTGGACGGCGTGGCGGAGGCCGAGGTCGTGGGCACCGGCCCGGTACCCGCCGAGCTCGCGGACCGGCAGCTGCTCGTACAGCTCGTACGCGGCGGCGAGACCGTCGCCCGCGAGCCGCTGGACGCGGCCCGCGACCGGCATACGGCCGCGCGGGCGGCCCTGCCGATGTCGGCGACGCAGCTCTCGCGCGGCGAGGCGGTCCTGCCGACGGAGTACGTCTGACGGGCGCCCTTGCGCCCGGGCGCTCCGGACACCCCCTCCCATAACGCGAGGCGAGTCACTACCCTCGGTCACAACGACTTGATCCGCACTGTCGGCCGAGGGCCCTTCCCCTAAGGATCCGCATCATGCAGCGTGCACTGATCGTCGTCGACGTGCAGAACGACTTCTGCGAGGGCGGCAGCCTCGCGGTCGCCGGCGGCGCCGACGTGGCCGCGGCCATCACCGACCTGGTCGGCGAGGCCACCGCCGGCTACCGGCACGTGGTCGCCACCCGCGACCACCACATAGATCCCGGCGACCACTTCTCCGATCACCCGGACTACGAGCGCTCCTGGCCCGTGCACTGCGTGGCCGGCACGGAGGGCAGCGGCTTCCACCCGAACTTCGCGCCGATCATCGCCTCCGGGGCGATAGACGCCGTCTTCGACAAGGGTGCCTACGCCGCCGCGTACAGCGGTTTCGAGGGCACCGACGAGAACGGGGTGTCCTTGGCGGACTGGCTCCGGGAGCGGGACGTCACGGAGGTCGACGTCGTGGGCCTCGCGACGGACCACTGCGTGCGGGCGACAGCGCTGGACGCGGCCCGAGAGGGTTTCCGTACGCACGTGCTGCTCGACCTCACGGCCGGGGTCGCGCCCCGGACGACGGAGCGGGCCCTGGAGGAGTTGCGGGACGCGGGTGTGGAGCTGAGCGGCAAGCCGGTGGTTCAGGGCGGGTAGGGGCGGGTCGTGGCCGTGCCACAGGCGTCCTCAAACGCCGGACGGGCTTGATGGGGTGCGGCTCCGCAGCAGGGCCCTTATCGGATGCCACGACTCCGTGTCGTCATCCGGTGCGCCGCGCCAGACGAGGCCGTCCGGGTGGTGGAGGACCGCGGTTATCTCGTCCGGCGTCGGGGGCTCGCTGTTGCCCCGGAGGTAGACGGACCGCAGGCCGAGGTTGCGGAGGCGGGTGAGGGCCCGCTGGCGGTTCACGGCGTGGACCAGGACCCGTACGCGCCCGTTCGGGGCCCCGCCGCCCGGTGGGCTCGGCAGCGAGAGGGCGACGACCACACTGCCGCCCGGCAGCTTGGCGAATCCACCTCCGGCCATACCGGTCACCTCGAATCCCCCGCAGCCACCCGTGTCAATAACAGCGTCATGGCAGTCATCTAAACGCGATCGGCCGCCGCCCGCTAGAGGGCGACGGCCGACACGTCTCTGACCTGCGGAGATACCGATTACTCGGGGGTTACTTGCCCGACGGGCCCACCTGGATGGTCATCGTGGAGCCGCTCAGCGCCTCCGTGAGGATCTTGATCCGGGTGTTGGTGTCAGTAAGCTGCACGCCGCCGGTCGGGTTCGCCTTGTCGTAGTACGAGCCCTTGCGGTCGTCGAAGACCGGCGTGCCGAGCTTGCCCTTGACGCGGGTGGCGACACCGTCGCTGTGGATGGTGTAGCCGTCGCTCGGGTACCAGCTGAACGGCGAGTCGTACGCCTGGAAGCGGTTGCGCATCATGGTGCCGTCCGCCCACTTCTCGGGCTTGGCGTGCGCGTCGACGGGCAGGATGCGGCCGACGCCCGGGTGCAGGCCGACGTTGTTGTCGATCTGGGAGGTGTCCCACTTCCAGATCAACAGGCCGTTCTGGTACGGGTAGTGCTCGACCCAGGCCGGCTTGGTGCTCTTCCAGCCGAAGTTGTACGGGCCGACCTTCAGGGTCTTGTCGTACGACACGTACTGGCGGTTCTCGGCGATGTAGTACTGCGCGTACTCCTTGGTGAAGGACTCGCCGATGCGCGAGAAGCCCTTCGCGGCCCAGCCGTTGTCGTCGCCCTCGGCGCCGTCCGCGAAGAGGGTGGCGCCGTCGGCGGTGAGGGTGATGGCGTCGGCGGTGAAGCCCTTGCCGGTGGTGCCGCCGTCGGTCTGGTAGCGGAAGCGCAGGTCGACCTTCTTGCCCGCGTAGGCGTCGAGCGGGTAGGCGAGCTTCTCGAAGCCGCCGGAGACGCCGGTCAGGGCGGGCTTGTCGCCGCCGTCGCGCGGGATGGACTTGCCGTCGGCGGTGCCGTCGAGCGGGGTCCAGTTGGCGCCGCCGTCGGTGGACACCTCGGCGTAGAGGTAGTCGTAGTTGGCCTCGATGTCCCACCAGCCCGACAGGCCGAGCTGCGCCTTGGACTTGCCGGTGAGGTCGACGGACCGGGTGAGGGTGCTCTTCAGGTCGTCGGCCTGGCCGCCCCACCACTGCTTGGCGCCCTCGGCGGGCTTGACGACGTCGGTCTTGACCGCCTTGGCGGGCAGGTCGACGACGACCGCCTGCTTGTCCTTGGTGTTGTACTCGGCCACGCCCAGCTTGTGCGTCGACTTCGTCGCGGCCTTGGCCTTGCCGTAGTTGAGCCAGCCGAGCTGGAGCTTGTCCCAGGCGCTCATGTCACCGGGCAGGTCACCGATGGAGTCCTTGCCGGCGCCGAGCCAGGAGCCGGAGGACATCAGCGACCAGTAGGCGACGGAGGACTCGCCCTTGCCGGTGGTGTCGTACTCGTCGGGCAGGCCCAGGTCGTGGCCGTACTCGTGGGCGAAGACGCCGAGGCCGCCGTTCTCGGGCTGCATGGTGTAGTCGCCGACCCAGATGCCGGTGTCGCCGATCTGGGTGCCGCCGGCCTTGTTGGTGCCGGGGCCGGTCTTGCCCGCGTCGGAGCCGTAGGCGTACCAGCGGTGGGCCCAGATGGCATCGGTCTTCTGCACACCGCCGCCGGCGGACTCGTCCTCACCGGCGTGCACGATCTGGAAGTGGTCGATGTAGCCGTCGGGCTCGTTGAAGTTGCCGTCGCCGTCGTAGTCGTTGCGGTCCCACTGGTCGTACTTGGCGAGCTCCGCCTTGATGTCGGCGTCGGAGTGGCCGGCGGACTGCTGGTCCTTCACCCACTGGTTGACGCCGTCGCGCACGAGGTCCCAGGCGCTGGGGCAGTTGGTGGAGCCGCAGTAGTTGGAGCCGTAGCGGGCCTCGTTGTTCGGGACCTTGACCCAGTCGGCGACCTGGCCCTCGACGGAGTAGCGGCCCGAGGACTGCTTCTCGTAGTACTTGGCCAGGGACTCCTTGTCCTTGTCGTGCGAGAAGTACAGGTCCTGGAAGTACTGGCGGTTGAAATCCTTCCGCCAGGCGGTGCTGTTGTCCTTCTTGCGGTCCGGCTCGGTTATTCGGTTGTGCGCCGGGCCGGCGGTGCCGCCGTACTTCTTGACGGGCGGCTTGGGGCCGTCCGGGCCGTCCGGGTCGTACATCGTGGTGTCGTCGACCTTGTCGCCGAAGTCCACGAGGATCGTGAAGATCCGGTCGGTCTTCTCGCGGGCGAGCTCGACGTACTTGCCCTTGCCGAGCTGGACGACCTTCGACGCGCCGCGCTGCTCGGCCCGGGCGTCGCCGGCGATCACCTTGTCGAGGGCGGCCTTGCGCTGCGCCTCGTTCTTCTTGCTGTACGGGCCCTTGAGGTCGTGTTCCACACGGCGCTCGGCCTGCTCCGGGTCGTGCCGCTCGACGGCCGCGGGGTGGTCAGTCCCGTTCGCCGTTCCGATCGTGCCCGCCGCCTGTGCGATTCCGGCCGAAAGGGTCGCCGCGCTCAGCGCGACGACCGTGGCCACGGCGGCGGATCCGACGATCCTCCGTTGGCTGCTTTTCACTTGTGTCCTGTCCTCCCCAGTAACAACTGTGGAGGTATTTGACCGGACAGGGGCAAGAAAAACCAGGTCTTGACTGAGGCCGGTGAGGCAAGTACGTTATACGGTTTTTAAGTTGGAGCATTTCGGACACTAACGGGCGCGCCGATCTCACCTGTTGGACAGGCGCATGAGCCCGTGCGCCCCCCGTGCTCCGCAACCATGAGTTAGGTCACGCTTACCGCAAGTTCAGCTCGGGCAGACAGGACCGTAGAGCCGTTTTGGTGTACCCACCAGCCGGCTCCCCCCACCTCTCATACGTTGCCCCGAGGACGGATCCCGCCATGCCGCGTCCGACTCCCGCACAGATAACTTATGGTTCGGCCACCGTCGTTCTCTCCGCGCTCGCGATGCTGCTGGTGTCGCAGGCCCGCGGGGGGATCGGAATCGCGGTCATCGCCCTCGCGTCGCTCGCGCTGGGACTTGTCGTCGCCCTCGCCCTGGCCCTGCCGCGTACGACCGGCCGCGGTGTCCGCGGGACCGCGGCCGGCGCCCCGGGACGGCGGGCGCCGCTGCCCGCCGAGACGAGGATGAGCGAGCACTCGCTACACGGCTGAGACCACCACGGTCTTCGCCGCCTTGTCGTGCACGCATTGGTGATACGGCTCGTCCCATGTACACCACAACACGTTGATCAGCCAGAAGATGAAGCCGCAGCACGGCACGACCTCGGGCAGGGAGTAGACGGCGGCGCGGGTCCAGCCCGGCCTTCCTTCGGGCACCGCGCCGTTCTCCAGCATCGCCACCCGGATCTTCATGGCCATCTTGCCGACGGTCTGGCCGCGGCTGGTGAGCATCAAGCCCTCGTAGATGAAGTAGACCACCGAGATGATGATGGACAGCCCGGTGGACTTCCCGCTGTCGTCCCAGGGGTCCCAGCCCCAGGTCGCGGCGGAGAAGATCGCGCTGACCGGGATGCCGATGAGCAGCGCGTCGATGATCCGGGCCACCAGCCGCTTCCAGCGGCTCGCGAGCGGCGGCATGCCCGCCAGCGGGTCGGCGGCGCCGTACTGGTCGCCGTAGGGGTTGCCGGGGCCGCCGGGTGCCCCGCTTCCGCCGTAGGGGTCGCCGCCGTAGGGACCACCGGGCGGGCCGCCGCCGGGGCCGCCGGGGTACGGGCCGCCGCCGGCGCC
>NZ_JAGGOL010000148.1 GCF_018614525.1 Streptomyces sp. ISL-11 | reverse complement strand
GCCCACCCCGGAGCAGCGCCGCGCCCGCCGGGCGGAGGCCGCGAGCGGCGCGGACGGCGCCGACTGGCTCACCGGCTACCGCGTCGACTGGGACGCCCCCGTCCGCTGACTTGCCCCGCCCGCGCGCTGCGGCAGACTGGAGGCATGCCGGAGCTGCCGGAGGTCGAGGCCCTCGCCGGGTTCCTGGCCGAGCGCGTCGTCGGCCGCACGGTCGAGAAGGTGCTCCCCCTGGCCGTGAGCGTCCTGAAGACCTACGACCCGCCGCTCGGCGAGCTGGAGGGCCGCGCGGTCACCGGGGTGCGCCGGTACGGCAAGTTCCTGGACCTCGCCACCGACGGCGGCCCGCACCTCGCCTTCCACCTCGCCCGCGCCGGCTGGCTGCGCTGGCACGACCGCCTCCCCGGCACCTCACCGCGCCTCGGCAAGGGACCGCTCGCCCTGCGCCTGCGGCTCGCCGACGGCGCAGGGTTCGACCTCACCGAGGCCGGCACCCAGAAGCGGCTCGCCGTCCACTGCGTACGCCGGCCGGAGGACGTCCCGGGCATCGCCCGCCTGGGACCCGATCCCCTCGCACCGGACTTCACCGCGGAGGTCTTCGCCGGCCTGCTGCGCGACGAGCGCCGGCAGCTCAAGGGCGTCCTGCGCGACCAGGGCGTGATCGCCGGCATCGGCAACGCCTACTCCGACGAGATCCTGCACGCCGCGCGCATGTCCCCCTTCAAGCTCGCCGCGAGCCTGACGCCGCAGGAGACCGCCGCCCTGTACGAGGCGCTCGGCGCGACGCTGCGGGACGCCGTCGAGCGGGCGCGCGGGCACGCGGCGAAGGAGCTCAAGGCCGAGAAGAGGAGCGGGCTGCGGGTGCACGGCCGCACCGGTGAGCCCTGCCCGGTCTGCGGCGACACCATCCGCGAGGTCTCCTTCAGCGACTCCTCGCTCCAGTACTGCCCCACCTGCCAGACGGGCGGCAAGCCGCTCGCCGACCGGCGACTGTCCCGCCTGCTGAAGTGAAACGCTGCCGAAGCGAACCCCTCACTCCTTAGGTGCCTGGGCCCGCGCCAGCCCCGAGTGCCGGTAGGAGTACGCGAAGTACACCACCAGGCCCACCACGAACCACACCGCGAACCGCACCCACGTCTGCCACGCCAGATAGGTGATCAGCCAGATCGACGCGGCCACACCGATCGCGGGCACCAGCGGCACCGCCGGGCAGCGGAACGAGCGCGGCAGCTCCGGCCGCTTGTAGCGCAGCACGATCACGGCGGTGCACACCACCGCGAACGCCAGCAGGATGCCGATGTTGGTCAGCTCCGCCGCCTCGCCGATCGGGATGAAGCCGGCGATCGCCGCCGACGCGACCCCCACGATCCACGTCACCCGCGTCGGCACGTGCCGGGTCGGGTGGGTCTTGGCGAACCAGTGCGGCAGCAGCCCGTCCCGGCTCATCGAGAACCACACACGGGTCACACCGAGCATGAAGGTGAACATCACGGTGAGGATGCCGATGATGGCGCCGACCGCGATGACGTCCGCCAGGGCACCCAGGCCCACCGACTTGAAGGCGGTGGAGAAGCCACTCTCCTTGTCGATCTCCGTGTAGTTCTGCATGCCGGTCAGCACCAGGCACGCCAGCACGTACAGCACCATCGAGATCGCGAGCGAGTACAGGATGGCCTTGGGCATGTGGCGCTGCGCGTCCTTGGACTCCTCCGCCGCCGTGGACATCGCGTCGTAGCCGAACACCGCGAAGAACACCGTGGCCGCGCCCGTGAACGCCCCGCTCACCCCGAACGGGAAGAACGGCTCGTAGTTGGCCGACTTCACGTGGAAGAAGCCGACCACGACGACGACCGCCACGACGATCACCTTCAGGACGACCACGATCGTCTCGAAGCGGGCCGCGTTCTTGATGCCGAGGGTGAGCGTGTAGGCGATCAGCAGGCACAGCACCGCCGCGAACAGGTCGACCCGGTGCCCGTCGCCGGTGCCCGGTGCGCCCAGCATCCACTTCGGCAGCTCGGCGTTGGCCTCGCCGAGCAGGAAGTTGATGTAGCCGGAGATGCCGATCGCCACCACCGCCACGATCGCCGTGTACTCCAGCAGCAGGTCCCAGCCGATGAACCAGCCGCCCAGCTCGCCGAGGACCACATAGCCGTACGTGTAGGCGGACCCGGCGCGCGGGATGAGCCCCGCGAACTCCGCGTAGGAGAAGGCCGCCGCCGCGCTCGCGATGCCGGCGATCAGGAAGGAGATCAGCACGGCCGGCCCCGCCACGCCGTTGGCGATGGTTCCCGCGAGGCTGAAGATGCCCGCGCCGATGATGCCGCCCACACCGATCGCCGTGAGCTGCCACAGCCCCAGCGTGCGGGTCAGCCGCTCGTCGGCACCGCCCTCCTCGATCGTCTCGATGGGTTTGCGGCGCAGTACGCCCTCACCCGCCCGGAGCCCCATGTGGTGTGTCCTCTCGTCGACGCTGACGGCGGGTCATCCTCGCGGAGCGGGGGCGGCGACGGAAGACGCCGCCCCGCACCGTCCTCACGGTTCAGCCGATGGCGGGCGCCGCGGCCGACTCCTCCGTGCCCCAGCCGGAGGGGGAGTCACCGACGGTGAAGTCCAGGCGACTGTTCTTGCGCAGCTGCTCCGTCGTCAGGTACGTACGGCCGTAGGCGTCGCCGTCCAGCCGGGCGGACCGGACGTAGCGCTCGGTGTCCGAGGTGCCCGGCGCGGTCACCGTGAAGCGGCCCTTCGGATACCAGCGGCGGTCCAGCCGCAGGTCCACCCGGTCGAACACCGGGGTGCTCAGCCCCCACACGTCCACGCCTGGCTGCACCGGGTAGACACCGATGGCGGACAGCACCATCCACGCCGACATCGTGCCCAGGTCGTCGTTGCCGGTCATCCCGGTCGGCCCGTCCGTGAACAGCGTCAGGGCGGCGTGCACCACGTCCGTGGTCTGCCACGGCCGGCCGGTGGAGAGATAGGTGTACGGGGCGATGAGGTCCGGCTCGTTCTGCGGGTTGTACTTGTCGGCGTTGTAGTAGTCGTACGGGCCGTGGACCCACACCTCGCGGGCGGTCCGCGCCGGGTCCTTCAGCAGCCGGTCGTAGGCGAAGAAGGAGTCGAGCCGGGTGTTGGCCGCCCGCCGCCCGCCGATCAGCCGCACCATCCCGGGCAGGTCCTGCGGCACCAGCCACTGGTACTGCCAGGCGGTGCCCTCGTGGAAACCGACGCTCTTCGCCGGGTCGGCGGGCCCGGCGAACGCGCCGTCGGCGCCGCGCGCGCGGAAGAAACCGGTGCTCGGGTCGTAGATCTTGCGGTAGTTCCGGGAACGGGCCGCGAAGCGCCGGGCGTCCGAGCGGTGGCCCAGGTCCTCGGCCATCCGGGCGAGCGCCGCGTCGGCGAGCGCGTACTCCAGCGTCGCCGAGGCCCCCTGCTGGAAGTCGGAGTCGCCCGGCTTCGGCCGGGGCCGGTCGGGCTGGTAGGGGACGTAACCGTTCTTGAGGTACTGCGCGTTGCCGTCCCGCCCGACCCCCGGAGAGTCGGCGGGCGGCACGCCGTCGGCGTTCTTCCGCAGTGCCCGGTACGCCTCCTCCTCATGGCCCGCCAGCAGACCGTGCTGGTAGGCGTTGGTGAGGAACGGCGTCACCGGGTCGCCGGTCATGATGTTCGTCTCGACCGTGCCGTAGCCCCACTTGGGCAGCCAGCCGCCCTCGGCGTCCACGCGCAGCACCGACAGCGCCATGTCCCGCGACTCGCGCGGCGCCAGCAGGGCCAGCAGCTGCGCCTGCGTGCGGTAGGTGTCCCACAGCGACCAGTTCTGGTAGTACGTGAAGCCCTCGGCGCGGTGCGGCTTGTGGTCCCAGCCGGTGTAGCGCCCGTCGACGTCGCTGCCGATGTTGGGGGCGAGGAACGAGCGGTACAGCGAGGAGTAGAACGTACGCCGCAGGGTGGCCGTGCCGCCCCGGGTCCCCACGCCCGCCAGGCGCCGCTCCCAGGCCGCCCGCGCCGCGCGCTCGGTCCGGTCGAAGCCGCCGTCCTCCGCGCCGAGGTTGGCCGCCGCGCCGCCGGCGTCCACGTAACTGATCGCGGTGGTGGCCTCGACGGTCCGGTCGGCCGTGGTGTCGAAGCGCACCCAGGCACCGTTGCGGCCGGTGCCGGTGGAGGTCCGGGAACCCGCGGTGACCTTGTCGTCCTTCCAGGTGCCGTGGGCCGCGAAGGGGCGGTCGAAGCGGGTGAGGGTGTGCACGGTGTACGGGCGGGTGTCCTGGCAGAAGCCGCGGCCGGTGATGACCGAGCGGACCGTGCGCGAGTCCACGACCTCGACGGTGGTGGAGACCGTGCGGTGCAGCGACTGTCCCGTGTTGAGCAGGACGTTGGCCTTGTCGGTCGCCGGGAAGGTGTAGCGCTGGTGGCCGGTGCGGGCGGTCGCCGTCAGCTCGGCCGTGATGCCGCCGGAGAGGCCGACCCGGTAGTAGCCGGGCCGGGCCGTCTCGTCGCGGTGGCTGAACGTCGCGGCATAGCGGGCGTTGTCCGTCTGCGTCACCTCGCCGGTGGTGGGCAGGACGGGCAGGTCACCGCCGATGCGGCAGCCGACGCCGGAGAGGTGCACGGTGCTGAAGCCGCGGATGCGGTTGTGCTTGTAGTCGTAGCCCGTGAAGTGCCCGGTGTCCGGGGAGAGCTGCACCATGCCGAACGGCACGGCGGCACCGGGGAAGGTGTTGCCCTCGTTCTGGGTGCCGATGAACGGGTTGACCAGGCCGGTGAGGTCGTCCTTGGCGGCGGCGGCCGGCCGCGCCGGTACGAGCGCCGTGCCGCCGAGCACCGCCACGAGGGCGAGTGCGGCCGCGCCGACGCGCGGTCCCAGGTGTCCGGTCCATCTCATCGTCCACGCCCCTCGGGTGACGCTCCGTCTGGCACCGACATCGTTGTCAAGGGCGAGGGTAGCGAGAGGCTGACGCGCTGTCATGATGCCCCGCTCGCCTGGAGTGGCGGCTTCCGCCACAACCGCGCCAAAAGGCCCATGGCCCACTTGTCATGACCGGTGTACAGTCGTCGGCGTTCCACCGGTTGGTGGCCCGATACACACACCCGGTACACACAACTGAATGCGCGCGTGTCAGGGGAATGCCGGTCCAAGGCCGGCGCCGGCCTGCGACCGTGAGCCGGGCCGCCCGTCGCGCCGCGCGTGCGGCGTCGTCGTGGCGGCGCGTCGCCGTGACCGCCGCGGGTCTCTCCGCGTCGCCCCGTGCCGCGCACACC
>NZ_JAGGOL010000147.1 GCF_018614525.1 Streptomyces sp. ISL-11 | reverse complement strand
GAGCTGGAGTCGGCGCGCAGGGAGACCGACGCGCTCCAGCGCAAGCTGCGCAGCGCGCTCAGCGACGTGCGGCGCGGCGAGGCCGCGCTGCGCAAGGCCGAGGCGGAGCTGGAGGGCGTACGCACGGCCGCGGCGGCCGAGAAGGCGGCGGCTCTGGGCGAGTCGCGCCGGCTCAAGGCGCGGCTGGCGGAGGCCGACGCGGCGCTGGAGGCCGGCCGGCGGGCGGTGCGCGAGGGGCGCAGCGTGGAGGACATGCGGCTGCGGCTGCTGCTGGACACGGTCCTGGACGCGGCGCAGGGGCTGCGGCGCGAGCTGGCGCTGCCGCCGGTGTCCGTGCACCCCGCCGACACGGTGGACGCGGTGGAGCCGGGGCGGATGACGCCGAAGGACATCGCCACCCGCGCGCTGTCGGAGACCGACCCGGCGCTGCTGGACCAGCTGCTGGCGCTGCCGCAGGCGCATCTGGTGGTCGACGGCTACAACGTCACCAAGACCGGCTATCCGACGATGCCGTTGGACAAGCAGCGGCTGCGGCTGCTGGGCGGGCTCGCGATGCTGGCCGCACAGACGGGCGCGGAGATGACGTGCGTCTTCGACGGCGCCGAGCTGGCCGCGCCGGTGCTGCTCGCGCCGCCGCGCGGGGTGCGGGTGCTGTTCAGCAAGCCGGGGGTGACCGCGGACGAGCTGATCCGTCAGCTGGTGCGGGCCGAGCCGCCGGGCCGGCCGGTGGTGGTGGTCTCCACCGACCGCGAGGTGGCCGACGGGGTGGCGAAGGCGGGCGCGCGGCCGGTGGCCTCGGCGCTGCTGCTCAAGCGGCTCGCGCGCACCTGAGCGAGGCCGCTGCGGGCGGTTGAGCGACCCGCAGCTACCGGAGCGTCAAATTCCCCTTACCCAGCGTGTCCTGTGAGTAAAGGATGTGTACGTGGGGCGAGATTTTGCTCATGATGATTTGAACGGATCATACGGAGGTCACTAAGGTCGGGCCTCGAACCTTCGCGCGGTCGATCGTCCATTCGGGATGTCGGCGAAGGTCCCGCCGAACCGCGGACTCCGCGCGCCAGGCGGTCGAGGAAGAAGGAGCTCGTCTCCGTGGCGTCCCACCGTCGACCCAAGCAGCCGGGCCGCACCCGGGTGACCGTGCTCACCGCGACCGCCGCCGCTGCCGTCGCCCTCTCGGCCCAGGCCGCGCACGCCGACCCGCAGCCCTCCAAGGCCGATGTCAAGGCCAAGGTCGACAAGCTCTACGACGAGGCGGAGCAGGCCACCGAGAAGTACAACGGGGCCAAGGAGAAGCAGGAGAAGCTCGACGGGCAGGTCGGCGACCTCCAGGACAAGGTCGCCCGCGGCCAGGAGGAGCTCAACAAGCTCCGCAACAGCCTCGGTGCGGTGGCCACCGCGCAGTACCGCAGCGGCGCCATCGACCCCTCCCTCCAGCTGCTCCTCTCCTCGGACCCGGACAGCTTCCTGGAGAAGGCGTCCACCCTCAACCAGCTCGGTTCCAAGCAGGCCGACACCCTCAAGCAGATCACCGAGAAGCAGCGCACGCTCAAGCAGCAGCGCAGCGAGGCCACCGGCAAGCTCAAGGACCTCGCCGAGACCCGCAAGGCGCTCGGCGACAAGAAGGAGGAGGTGCAGGGCAAGCTCTCCGAGGCCAAGGAGCTGCTGAACACCCTCACCGCCAAGGAACGCGCCGAGATAGCCGGCGACGAGGGCAAGGACGGCGCCAAGTCCGGCGACTCGCGCGCCGGGCGCGGCAACGCCGACCGCCCGGACCTCGGCAAGAACGTCCCCACCTCGGGGCGCGCCGGCGCCGCGCTCGCCGCCGCGCAGGGCAAGATCGGCTCCCCCTACGTCTGGGGCGCGACCGGCCCGGGCTCCTTCGACTGCTCCGGACTGACCGGCTGGGCCTACGCCCAGGCCGGCGTCACCCTGCCGCGCGTCTCCGAGGACCAGGCCAACGCCGGCACCCGCATCTACGACCAGAGCCAGCTCAAGCCGGGCGATCTCGTGCTCTTCTACGGCGATCTGCACCACATCGGTCTCTACGCGGGCAACGGCATGACCCTGCACGCCCCCAAGCCGGGCGCCAGCGTGCGCTACGAGTCCATGGGCAACATGCCCTTCCAGTTCGGCGTCCGCATCGGCTGACGCCACTGGGCCGAATGGCTGAGCCGCCGCCCGTTCGGGCGAATCGCGGCGCCCTCCGCTGACTCCACGCCCCGCCGGTGACCTGCGTCTCCGGCGGGGCGTCAGTTTTCTTGCGCGCTGCGGTCTTTGAACCGGGGGTGAGCACGCCGCTACTGTCTGGCGCGCGGCGCCCGGCACGAAGCCCGCCCCTTCCCGGGGCGGCAAGGGGGCCGCTCCCACCGTGGAAGCAGAGGAAGGGAGTGCGGCAGCCTGTGGCGTTCCATCGCCGTCCCACGCAGTCCGGTCTCACGCAGACCGTCCGGGTCACCGTCCTGTCCGCCGCCGTGGCCACCGCGGCGGCCGGCCTCACGACACCCGCGGGCGCCCGGCCCGGCGGCCCCGCCGGCGACGGCGGGTCCACCCCGGCGGTGAAGGCACGGGTGGACAAGCTCTACGAGGAGGCGGAGCGGGCCACCGAGAAGTACAACGCGGCCGACGAGCGCGCGGACAGCCTGCGGGAGAAGGTGGAGCAGATCACCGACCGCGTCGCGCGCGGCCAGGAGCGGGTCAACCGGATGCGCCGCTCCCTGGGCATGATCGCCACCGCGCAGTACCGCAACGGCGCCGTCGACCCGGCCATCCAGCTGCTGCTCTCCTCCGACCCCGACGGCTACCTCGAACGCGCCGCCACCCTCGACCGCGTCACCGGCCGACAGGCCGAGGAGCTCCGGACGCTCCTGGAGGCGCAGCGCGCCCTGCGCCAGGAGCGGACGGAGGCGGTGCGCGTCCTGGGACAGCTGGAGGACACCCGCCGGGCCGTGCGGGAGCGCAAGCGGGAGGTCGAGACGAAGCTGGCCACCGCGCGCAGGCTGCTGAACTCGCTGCCGCCGGAGGACCGGGAGGCGTACGGGCGGGCCTCGCGCTCCGACGGGGACCGCTCCGAGGGCGCCCTCGCCGGCCTGCCGGACCTCGTGGCCGTCTCCTCCCGCGGCGCCGCAGCGGCCCTGGCGGCCCGCTCGGCCGTCGGCTCGCCCTACGCGTGGGGCGCGAGCGGCCCGGGCGCCTTCGACTGCTCCGGCCTGACGCAGTGGGCCTACGGCCGGGCCGGGGTGGGCCTGCCGCGCACCTCGCAGGCGCAGCGCAACGCCGGCCGCCATGTGTCGCTGTCCGACGCCCAGCCCGGTGACCTGGTGATCTACCGCAGCGACGCCAGCCATGTGGCCATGTACGTGGGCAACGGCCAGGTCGTCCACGCCCCGTATCCCGGCGCGCGGGTGCGCTACGACCCGGCCAACATGATGCCGATTTCCTCCGTGACCCGGCCATGACCGCGCCCTGAGCGCACGCCCCGGGGCGCACGGCTCATACGATGCGGGACGTGACGGGCCGGTGGTGGTGGAGCGGACACGGGGAAAAGCCCGAGGGTGACCCCGGTGCGCGGCGTGCGCGGGCGCGCCGGGCGGGATGCGCGCTGGCGGCCGCCCTGCTCACGCTCCAGGCGCTGTGCGGCTGCGGCGCCCTGGGCCTGTCCACCGGCCCGGACTCCGACGACCGGGCCGTACGGGCCCTGCTGGACCGCTGGGCGACAGCCCTGCGCGAGAGGGACGAGCGGGCCTTCCTCGCCGCCGTGGACCCGGCCGCCGAGGGCTACCGCGCCGAGCAGCGGAAGGTCTTCACCAACCTCGCCGCCGTGCCCCTGGCCTCCTGGACCTACCGCCTGGTGCGCACCGGCGGGTTCGCGCCCGCCCAGGGCGACGGCCGCCGGATCGCCGCCGAGGCCGAGCTGCGCTACCGGCTGGCCGGCTACGACACCGCTCCGGTCACCACCACCGCCCGCCTCACGCTCGTCGAGCGCGACAAGCGGTGGTACGTCGCCGCCGAGGACACCCGCAGCGCCCACCGGCACCTGTGGGAGCAGGGCGCCGTCACCGCCGTACGGGGCGAGCGCAGCCTGGTCCTCGGCGTCGGCCAGGACCGGCAGCGGCTCACCGACCTGGCGCGCGCCGCCGACCGCGCGGTGCCCGCCGTCTCCGCGGCCTGGCGACAGGAGGGGACCGGCCAGGGCGCGGGCCGGGGCGCGAGCGCCTGGCCCGGCCGGGTCGTCGTCGAGATGCCCGCCTCCGTGGAGGAGATGGCCGCCCTCCTGGACTCGCCGGTGTCCAACTACCGGGGCATCGCCGCCGTGACCACCGGCGAGGTCGGCGGCACCGGCAAGGCCCCCGCCGACCGCGTCATCGTCAACCCCCAGGCGTACGGGGCGCTCGGCACCTTCGGCCGCCAGGTCGTCCTCACCCACGAGACCGCCCACGTCGCCACCCGCGCCCTGACCTCGGCGGCCACCCCGCTGTGGCTGTCCGAGGGCTTCGCCGACTGGGCCGCCTACCGGGGCACCGACCGCACCGCCCGCCAGGCCGCGCCCGAGCTCGTCCGCGCGGTGGCCGCCGGCCGGAGCCCGCGCGAGCTGCCCACCGACGAGGACTTCGGCTTCGCGGGCGAGGCCGGGCGGCTGGCCCGCGCCTACGAGGAGGGCTGGCTCGCCTGCCGGATGATCGCCGACCGCTGGGGCGAGGAGAAGCTCGTCGCCTTCTACCGCGCCGTCGGCGACCACGACCGGCGGCCGGGGGCGGTCGCCTCGGCGCTGCGCTCGGTCCTGGGCGTCTCGCAGGCCGGCTTCACCGAGCAGTGGCGCGCCTACACCGCGAGCGAACTGCGCTGAACGCGCCGCCGCGTCCTCAGCGCGCGGTCAGCGCGGGCTCCTTCTCGGCGGGCGGATCCGTCGCCCCGGCCGGCCCCGCCTCGGTCACCGTCTCCCGCCACAGCCGGGTGCAGGAGATCAGCGTCGCCACCACCAGCAGGGCGTTGCGCAGCGTCAGCGTCGCCACCCCCAGCTTGTCGCTGGCCACCACGTGCGAGAACCAGATGGGGAACTCCAGCTGGGTGAGCGGCGCCGCCACCAGCACCAGCATGATCGGCAGCCCCTGACGCGTCGTCCGCATCGTCACGCACACCGCCGCCAGACCGATCAGCCACACCAGGTACTGCGGGCTGATCACCCGGCTGGTCGTGGTGAACAGCAGCACCGCCGCGAAGGCGGCGTCCGAGGGCGTGCACGCCGTGAACCGGCGCGCCCGCAGCCGCCACAGCAGCAGCCACGCGAAGGCCAGCACGCTCAGCACCAGCGCCAGTCGGCTCATCGTGCGGACATACGGGCCGAGGAACTCCACCGAGCCGTAGTGCAGCCGCGCGTGCCCGTGCCAGCCGACGTGCCGGCCCAGATGGAAGACCAGCGACCCCAGCGACTCCACCTCCGTGCCCCGGTCCCGCTGGAACGTCAGGAACGCCAGCGCCCCCGGCATCGTCACCGCGAACAGCAGCCCCAGCGCCGCGGCCGCGGCCAGCGCCGCGCTCCACACGGCACGGGTACGGGAACCGCGCGGCGTACCCACCAGCAGCAGCACCGGCCACACCTTGAGCAGCGCCCCGAACCCCACCAGCGCCCCCGCCAGCCGGCTCCGCCGCCCCGCCGCCAGCAGCGCCGCGACGGCCACCGCCGTCACCATCACGTCATAGCGCGCGTAGACGATCGGCCCCAGCAGCGGGACGCCCACCACCCACACCCACACGCCCTTGGCGCTGCGCCTGCCGCCCCGCACCACGTACAGCAGCAGCGCGAAGACCACCGCGTCCGCCAGGAAGCACACCATGAAGAACGCCGGGGCGTACGCCAGGAACGGCAGCAGCCCGGGCGCCAGCACGGCGAGCGCGGCGGCCGGCGGGTACTGCCAGGTCACGTCGTCGTACGGGAAGGTGCCGGTGCGCAGCACCCCGTACCAGCCCTGGTAGATCACCTCGATGTCGACGGAGACGTCCGACCCCGGCAGCACCCACACCCGGAACACGCACATCAGCAGCACGACCCGGGTGACGGCCCACACCGCGACCGAGAGCCGCAATCCAGCGCCCGCCATCATTCACCTCGCCCTTCACGGTCCACTCCACGCCGTCCGCGCGCCGCTACTGCAAGGCATGATGCCCGCCCGCGGCGCCCGCGCGCGGTGACGTGGCGGTACGCGGGGCCGTTGCCGCCCGATCGCCGCCTGGGAGAGGCCGCCGACGGCACACCCGGTACTGTCGGGCGCGATGCACAAGACCCTCATCGTCACCAACGACTTCCCGCCCCGGCCCGGCGGCATCCAGGCGTTCCTGCACAACATGGCGCTGCGCCTGGACCCGGCCGACCTCGTGGTCTATGCCTCCACCTGGAAGCGCGGACAGGAGGGCGCCGAGGCCACCGCCCGCTTCGACGCCGCCCAGCCGTTCACGGTGGTGCGCGACCGGACGACCATGCTGCTGCCCACCCCCCGGGTGACGCGGCGCGCGGCCGGCCTGCTGCGCGAACACGGCTGCTCCTCCGTGTGGTTCGGGGCCGCCGCGCCGCTCGGGCTGATGGCCCCCGCGCTGCGCCGGGCCGGCGCCCGCAGGCTGGTCGGCACGACCCACGGCCACGAGGCGGGCTGGGCGCAACTGCCCGCCTCCCGGCAGTTGCTGCGGCGGATCGGCGAGGGCACGGACACGCTCACCTATCTGGGCGAGTACACCCGGTCGCGGATCGCGGCCGCGCTCACGGACGAGGCGGCCGCGCGGATGGTCCAACTGCCGCCCGGCGTCGACGAGAAGACCTTCCACCCGGCCTCCGGCGGCGCCGAGGTCCGGGCCCGGCTCGGCCTCGCCGACCGCCCGGTCGTCGTCTGCGTCTCCCGGCTCGTGCCCCGCAAGGGCCAGGACACCCTGATCCGCGCCATGCCGCGCATCCTGGCGGCGGTCCCCGACACCGTCCTGCTGATCGTGGGCGGCGGCCCGTACGGCGCGGACCTGCGGAAGCTGGCGACGGAGACGGGCGTGGCCGACGCGGTCCGCTTCACCGGCCCCGTGCCGTGGGAGGAGCTCCCCGCGCACTACGGCGCCGGCGACGTCTTCGCCATGCCGTGCCGCACGCGCAGGGGCGGCCTGGACGTCGAAGGGCTCGGCATCGTCTACCTGGAGGCATCCGCGACGGGCCTCCCGGTGGTCGCCGGCGACTCCGGCGGGGCACCGGACGCGGTCCTGGAGGGGGAGACGGGGTACGTCGTACGGGGCGGCTCCGCGGAGGAGTCCGCGGACCGTATCGTCACGCTGCTCAACGACCCCGAACTGCGGCGCGCGATGGGGGAGCGGGGGCGGCAGTGGGTCGAGGAGAAGTGGCGCTGGGACCTCTTGGCGGACCGCCTGAAGTTGCTGCTGTGAAATGAAAGATGCCCTCGATCGCCGGGCAGGCTCCTTCGAGCCCGCCCGGCGATTGAGGGCCATCGGTGACCGGAACCGCTACGCGCGGTAGATCGCCTCGATCTCGTCCGCGAAGTCCTTCGCGACCACGTTCCGCTTCAGCTTCAGCGACGGCGTCACATGCCCGGAATCCTCCGTGAACTGCGCCGGCAGGATGCGGAACTTACGGACCGACTCCGCCTTGGAGACCGCCGCGTTGCCGTCGTCGACGGCCTTCTGCACCTCCGCCAGCAGCTCCGGGTCGTTCGCCAGCTCGGCCGGCTTCGTACCCGCCGGCTTGCCGTGCTCGGAGAGCCACCGGGGCAGGAAGTCCTCGTCCAGCGTGATCAGCGCACCGACGAAGGGGCGGGCGTCACCGACCACCATGCACTCGGCGATCAGGGCATGGGCGCGGATGCGGTCCTCGATCACGGCCGGCGCGACGTTCTTGCCGCCCGCCGTGACGATGATCTCCTTCTTCCGGCCGGTGATCGTGAGGTAGCCGTCCTCGTCGAGCGTGCCCAGGTCGCCGGTGTGGAACCAGCCGTCGGAGAGCGCGTCCCGCGTCGCCTGCTCGTTGTTCCAGTAGCCCTGGAAGAGGTGCTCGCCGTGCAGCAGCACCTCGCCGTCGTCGGCGATCCGCACGACCGAGCCGGGCAGCGGCTGGCCGACCGTACCGATCTTCTGCCGGTCCCAGGGGTTGAAGGCGGTCGCCGCGCAGGACTCGGTGAGGCCGTAGCCCTCCAGGACGGTGAAGCCGATGCCCCGGTAGAAGTGGCCCAGGCGCTCGCCCAGCGGCGCGCCACCGGAGATGGCGTGCGTCGCCCGGCCGCCGAGGACCGCGCGGAGCTTGCCGTAGACCAGCTTGTCGAAGATCGCGTGCTTGATGCGCAGGCCCAGCGACGGGCCGGCCGAGGTGTCGCTCGCGCGGCTGTACGCGATGGCGGCGTCGGCGGCCCGGTCGAAGATCTTGCCCTTGCCGTCGGCCTGGGCCTTGGCGCGGGCGGAGTTGTAGACCTTCTCGAAGACGCGCGGCACGCCCAGGATCAGCGTCGGCCGGAAGGAGGCGAGCTCCTCGGTCAGGTTCCGGATGTCGGGAACGCAGCCCAGCTTGATCGGGGCGAGCACCGCGGAGATCTCGACCAGCCGCCCGAAGACGTGGGCGGTGGGCAGGAACAGCAGCACGGACGAGTCGCCGGTGTTGAACAGCGGCTTCAGGCGCTCCACCGCGTTGCCGCACTCCACGAAGAACGCGCGGTGGGAGAGCACGCAGCCCTTGGGGCGCCCGGTGGTGCCGGAGGTGTAGACGATGGTCGCGGGCGAGTCGGCGTTGGCGAGCGCGCTGCGCTCGTCGACCTCCTCGTCGGTCAGGCCCGTACCGGCCTCGCACAGCCGCTCGACCGCGTCGCCCTCGATCCGCCAGACGTGCCGGAGGTCGGGCAGCCGGTCGCGCACGGACTCCACGGCCGACTCGTGCGTCTCGCTCTCGACGACGCAGGCGACCGCGCCGGAGTCGCCGAGGATCCACTGGATCTGCTCGGGCGAGCTGGTCTCGTACACCGGCACCGTCACGCCGCCGGCGCTCCAGATGGCGAAGTCCAGCAGCGTCCACTCGTAGCGGGTGCGGGACATCAGGCCCACCCGGTCTCCCGGCCGCACACCGGAAGCCATGAGGCCCTTGGCCGCCGCACGGACCTCGGCCAGGAAGGCGACGGCGGTGACGTCCTCCCAGCGGCCGTCGACCTTGCGCCCTATGACGGCGACGTCGGGGCGCTGCGCGGCGTTGCGGCGGATGAGATCCGTCAGGTTTCCGTCCGCAGGGACCTCATAGAGGGCCGGAAGGCTGAACTCGCGCAAGACTGCTGCTCCTCGTCGGGCGCCGGCGCCGCCGCGTCGTTGGGGGGCGCTGCGTCGGCTGCGGTCCATGAATCAGGCAAGGGGGGTAGTGGACTGCCCGGACGTTACCCACCGGTATCGCTTTCGAATAGGGGGTCACGGCCAGATGTTCTCTGCGTCACATGCCACGGGACTGCTCTGCGAACCCTAGCTCCTCCGCTCGGTGACCCGGAAGTAACCGCAGGTCGGGGACCTACCGGAGCCCTCCCGCAGAGCCTAGGGTGATCGGCATGCGAGTTCACGTGGTCAGCGATGTGCACGGCAACAGCGAGGGGCTCGCGCGGGCGGGCGACGGCGCCGACGCCCTGGTGTGCCTCGGCGACCTCGTCCTGTTCCTCGACTACGCCGACCACTCGCGCGGCATCTTCCCCGAGCTGTTCGGCGTCGAGAACGCCGACCTGATCGTGGAGCTGCGCACCGCCCGCCGCTTCGAGGAGGCCCGCGAGCTCGGGCGGCGCCTGTGGCAGGGCATCGACCGCGACGCCGCCGTCGAGGCCGCGGTCCGCAAGCAGTACGCCGAGCTCTTCGCCGCCTTCCCCACCCCCACCTACGCCACCTACGGCAACGTCGACATCCCCCGGCTGTGGCCCGAGTACGCCGGCGCCGGCACCACCGTCCTCGACGGCGAGCGGGTGGAGATCGGCGGCCGCGTCTTCGGATTCGTCGGCGGTGGCCTGCGCACGCCCATGCGCACGCCCCACGAGATCGACGACGAGACGTACGCCGAGAAGATCGCCGCCCTCGGCGAGGTCGACGTCCTGTGCTCCCACATCCCGCCCGACGTGCCCGAACTCTGCTACGACACCGTCGCCCGCCGCTTCGAGCGCGGCAGCTCCGCCCTGCTGGAGGCGATCCGCGCGACCCGGCCCGCGTACGCCCTCTTCGGCCACGTCCACCAGCCGCTCGCCCGGCGGATGCGGATCGGCGGAACGGAATGCGTCAACGTCGGCCACTTCGCCTCCAGCGGTACACCCTGGGTGCTGGAGTGGTGACCGACGGCGCGAGGTAGCCTGCACCGGCAGGTATTCGAGGCGGCGGACCGGTACGGAGGAGCCACACAGATGGCGGAACACACCAGCTCGAGCATCACGATCGAGGCGACACCCGCCGAGGTCATGGCGGTGATCGCGGACTTCGACCGCTACGCGGAGTGGACCGGGGAGGTCAAGCAGGCCGAGGTGCTCGCCACGGACGACCGGGGCCGCGCCGCGCAGGTACGGCTGGTCCTGGACGCCGGTGCGATCAAGGACGACCACACGCTGGCCTACAGCTGGCCCGCGGAGAACGTCGTCAGCTGGTCGCTGGTCAAGTCCCAGATGCTGCGCCAGCTCGACGGCTCGTACAGCCTGGAACCGGCGGCGGGCGGCGCCCACACCAAGGTCACCTACCAGCTGACGGTCGACGTCAAGATCCCGATGCTCGGAATGATCAAGCGCAAGGCGGAGAAGGTCATCATCGACCGCGCCCTCGACGGCCTCAAGCAGCGGGTCGAGAGCGGCACGGCGTCCTGACACCCGGCGGTACCTCCCCCACCGGCCCCACCGGCACCCCTCGCCGGACGCCCCCCACCGAACCACGCACCTCACTGCCGGAGGCTCCACCTTGCGCACGGTCCTCGTCACCGGTCCCGGCGGCGCGGGCCGCACCACCACGGCGGCGGCCACGGCGCTCGCCGCGGCCCGCAAGGGCCGCCGCGTACTGCTGCTGACCTGCGACCGGGGCCCCGCCCCGGAAGCGGTGCTCGGCACCGCGCTGCCCCGGCCCACCGCCGGCGTGACCGACGGCACCCCCTGGGGGCCGCCCGTCGAGGCCGCCCCCGGCCTGTGGGCCGCCCGCATCGCCACCGGCGCGCACTTCGAGGACCGCGCCCGCGACCTCCAGGAGCGCGGCGCCTCCCTCTTCGACCTCCTCGGCGCCACCCCCCTCGACCCCGAGGAACTCACCGAACTCCCCGGCGCCGAACCCCTCGCCGTCCTCTCCGCCCTGCGCGCCGCCCACGCCGGACGCGACGGCTGGGACCTGCTCGTCGTCGACATGCCGCCCGCGCACGAGACCGTGCGGCTGCTCGCCCTGCCCGAGCAGCTCCGGCGCTACCTGCGCCGGCTGCTGCCCGCCGAGCGGCAGGCCGCCCGCGCGCTGCGCCCGATGCTCGCCCAGCTCGCCGGTGTGCCGATGCCCGCGCAGCGGCTGTACGAGACCGCCGAGCGCTGGGAGGCCGAGCTCGCCGCCGTCCAGGACGTGGTCGAGGCGGCCGGCACGACCGTGCGCCTGGTGGCCGAACCCGGGCCGCTCGCCGTCGAGGAACTGCGCCTGACCCGCGCCGGCCTCGCCCTCCAGGGCTGCCGCGTGGACACCCTCGTCGCCAACCGGCTGCTCCCGGACACCTCCGCGGGCGACTGGCTGGCAGGTCTCGCCGCCGAGCAGCGGACGGCGCACAAGGCCCTGCACGAGGAGTTCCTCGTCGACGGCGTCACCGTCTGCGAACTGCCCCACCTCGGCCGCGCCCCGCGCGGCCGCGCCGACCTCGCCGAGCTGGTCACCCGCGCGTCCTCGACGACCATCGGCGGCGGCAGCGGCGCCGTCGGCGTCGTCGAGGGCGAGGGCCTGGCCGACGAGCTCGACGGCTGGGACGCCGACACGAGCCCCGAGCCGGACGCCTGGACCGTCGAGGACCGCCTCGCCGCCGACGGCGTGCTGGTGTGGCGGCTGCCCCTGCCCGGCGCCGACCGGGACGCGCTCGACCTCATACGCCGCGGCGACGAACTGATCGTCGGTGTCGGCCCGTTCCGCCGCGTCCTGCCCCTGCCGTCCGCGCTGCGCCGCTGCACCGTCTCCGGCGCGGGCCTGCGCGACGGTGCCCTGTGCGTGCGCTTCACGCCCGACCCCGCCCTGTGGCCGAGGACTCCCTGAACGCTCCCGCGCCCTTCAGGTAACGTCGAAGGAAATACCAGTCGCAGGAGTCCGCCATGAGCGATGCCACCGAGCGCCCCGCACCGCACGGGGAGCCCGATCCCGATGCCTGGGAGCAGGCGTGCGCCGAAGACCTCGCCGCCGAGCGGGCCCGCCGCCGTGAGCGGTACGGGCAGCAGCCCGGCAGCGCCGCCGAGGAGCTGCGCAAGCTCGTCGACGCCGTGACCGACAAGGTCGCCTCCTTCCAGCTGCCGCTGGCCGGTGTGGCCGCGCAGGACGTCGTCCAGCAGGTCCTGGCCCAGGCCAAGGCCGCCGTCGAGCCGGTCATCGAGCGCAACCCCGACGTCTTCGACCACCTGGCCTCCGCCGGCTCCGAACTGCTGGCCGCCTACCGCGCCGCCGTCCAGGGCCAGGAGGGCCGCTGGACGCGCGGCGGGCCCACGGGCGGTCCCACCGAGCCCAAAACGTCCGGTAAGCCCGGCGACGGCGATGCGCCCGCCGGTGGAACCGAGCGCATCGACCTCGACTGACCTGGCCCTCCGGTACGGTGGTCGACGGCGGGGCAGGACCGAAAAACTGAGGGACACATGGGACTCACCATCGGCGTCGACATCGGCGGCACGAAGATCGCGGCCGGCGTGGTCGACGAGGACGGCAACATCCTCGCGACGTGCAAGGTGCCGACCCCGCCGACCCCCGAGGGGGTCATCGACGCCATCGCGGACGCCGTGCGCACGGTCAGCGCCGGCCACGCCGTCGAGGCGGTCGGCATCGGCGCGGCGGGCTACGTGGACGACAAGCGCGCCACGGTCCTCTTCGCCCCGAACATCAACTGGCGCCACGAGGCACTGAAGGACAAGGTCGAGCAGCGCGTCGGCCTCCCGGTCGTCGTCGAGAACGACGCCAACGCGGCGGCCTGGGGCGAATACCGCTTCGGCGCCGGCCAGGGCCACGACGACGTCATCTGCATCACCCTCGGCACCGGCCTCGGCGGCGGCATCATCATCGGCAACAAGCTGCGCCGCGGCCGCTTCGGCGTGGCCGCCGAGTTCGGCCACATCCGGGTCGTCCCCGACGGCCTGCTGTGCGGCTGCGGCAGCCAGGGCTGCTGGGAGCAGTACGCCTCCGGGCGCGCCCTCGTCCGCTACGCCAAGCAGCGCGCCAACGCCACCCCGGAGAACGCCACGGTCCTGCTGGGCCTCGGCGACGGCACGGTCGAGGGCATCGAGGGCAAGCACATCAGCGCCGCCGCCCGGCAGGGCGACCCGGTCGCCATCGACTCCTTCCGCGAGCTGGCCCGCTGGGCGGGCGCGGGCCTGGCCGACCTGGCCTCGCTCTTCGACCCGTCCGCGTTCATCGTCGGCGGCGGGGTCTCGGACGAGGGCGACCTCGTGCTCGACCCCATCCGCAAGTCCTTCAAGCGCTGGCTGATCGGCGGCCAGTGGCGCCCGCACGCGCAGGTGCTCGCCGCGCAGCTGGGCGGCAAGGCCGGCCTGGTCGGCGCCGCCGACCTCGCGCGTCAGGGGTAACACCCCTCTTCCCGGGGTGCGTCCCGGGTTCCCGGCGGACAGCGACCACGACGTCGTGGTCCGGCGGTGGCGCACCGGCAGTCGCTGCCGGTCCGCCACCGCCGGGCTCGCGGAAAGGGAAAGCACCGTGCCGCACGACCTCCCCGCATCCCGGACGGAGCCCGACGGCTCGGTCGTCGTACGGGTCCTGAGCTACAACGTCCGCTCCATGCGCGACGACGTCCCCGCCCTCGGCCGCGTCATCAGCGCCTGCGCCCCCGACGTCGTCTGCGTCCAGGAGGCCCCGCGCTTCTTCCGCTGGCGCAAGGCCGCCGCCCGCCTCGCCCGCGAGTCCGGGCTGGTGTACGTCACCGGCGGCGCCACCGCCTCGGGGCCGATGATCCTCGCCTCGCTCCGCGCCCATGTCGAGCGCACCGAGGACGTCCTGCTGCCCCGTACTCCCGGCCTCCACCAGCGCGGCTTCGCCACGGCGGTGCTGCGGTTCGGCGGGGTGCGGCTCGGTGTCCTCAGCTGCCATCTGAGCATCAAGGACGGGGAGCGCCACGCACAGGGCCGGCTGCTCCTGGAGCGGCTGGCCGCCCTCGGCGTCCCGCACGCCGTCGCGGCCGGCGACCTCAACGACCGTCCCGACGGGCGGACGTTCGGGCTCCTCGCGGAATCCCTCCAGGACGGCTGGGCGACGAAGCCGTGGGGGCGGGAGCACACGACGCGGCTGGGTGATCCGCTCCAGCGGATCGACGCGGTGTTCGCGACGGGGGGTGTGGAGGTGCTGGGGTGCGGGGTCCCCATGGGATTGGCGGGAGTTGCGGAGGCGGACCTGCGCTCGGCGACGGACCATTTGCCGGTGCTGGCCGCGCTGCGGGTGCCGGCCTCGTAGCACGGGGCTCCGCCCCGGGACCCCCGGCCCTCAAGCACCGGCCGGGCTGGAAACGCCCGGCCGGAAGCGTTCAGACCACCGCTCCCCGGCCCGGGTCGTCGTCGTCCTCGTCGGAGTCCTTCATGCGCAGGACCAGCGTCGCGAAGCCGCCGAGGAAGCCGCCCACGCCCAGCGTCGTGATCCACCAGGTCAGTTCCTGCCGCAGCAGCACCATGACGAGCAGCAGGAACGGGCCGCCCAGGACCGCGATCCAGGCGAAGCGGGCCGTGACGTCACCGGTGGGCAGCGGCGGGGGCTCCGGCGGGACGAAGTGGCCCTCCTCCGCCTCGTCGAGGTCCTCCTCGCCGGCGGCGGGCGTGTCCCAGTCGCGCGGGCCGACCCCGGGCGCGTACACGATGAAGCCGCCCACGGGCTGGTCCGGCCGCTCCGGGGCCGCCGGGCCGGGCTCCGCGGGCTGGTCGGTGGCCGGGAGCGGCACGTCCTCGACCTTCGGGGCGTCCCCGGTGGCGGGCCAGCGGCCGGTCTCCGGGTCCGGCTGCTCGCCGTACGCGGCGACGAGCTCGGCCCACGCCGCGTCCTCGTCCAGCGGGTCGCGACTGTCGTCGCGGTCGCGGTCGTGGTCCGCGTCGTGCTCAGCCATGGGGTGCCGCCCCGACGTCCGCCGTGAGCCGGCCGATGAACGCGGACGTCTCCTCGAAGATCAGCTCCGCGTCGTGGTCCAGGGTCGCCACGTGATAGCTGCGCTCCAGCAGCCGCTCGGTGACGTCGCGGGACGAGACGCGGGCCAGGATGCGCGCCGAGTCGACGGGCGGCACGACATGGTCGTCCGGGCTGTGCAGCAGCAGCAACGGCTGTGTCACCTGCGGCAGTTCGCCGTCGAGCATCCGCAGGAAGCGGTACAGCGAGTGCGCCGCGTGCAGCGGCACCCGGTCGTAGCCGACCTCCTCGGCACCCGGCTTGGCGATGTCGCTGGCGATGCCCGCCTGTGTGGGCACCAGGTGGCGCACCACCGGCAGGGACTTCGCGGCCAGGCCGTGCACCTTGTTGGCGGGGTTGACCAGCACGATGCCCGCGATGCCGGCGCCGTGCTTCGCCGCCAGGCGCAGGGCCAGCGCACCGCCCATCGACAGGCCGCAGACGAACACCCGGGAGCAGTGCTCCCGCAGCTCTCCCAGCGCCCGGTCCACCTCGGCGTACCAGTCCTGCCAGCCGGTGAGCTGCATGTCCTGCCACCGGGTGCCGTGCCCCGGCAGCAGCGGCAGGGAGACGGTGAGACCGCGCTCCGCGAGGTGCTCGGCCCAGGGCCGTACGGACTGCGGGGAACCGGTGAAGCCGTGACACACGAGGACGCCGACCTCTCCGCCGTCGTGGCGGAACGGCTCGGCGCCGGGGAGGAGCGGCACCGGAATCTCCGATCGGGGGAACGGGTAAAGGGGTCTGGCCCTCAGCGTACGCGGAGCGCCGCCGGGCGGGTAGGCAGGTTAAGGTCTCCTCGTCACTACAGGAGGTTCTCGGTTGTTCTACGGCGCTATGAAGCTGTCCATCGGCGGGTCGCTGAAGCTTGCCTTCCGGCCGTGGGTGGAGGGGCTGGAGAACATCCCGGCCGAAGGGCCCGCGATCCTGGCGAGCAACCACCTCTCGTTCTCGGACTCCTTCTTCCTTCCCGCGGTACTGGATCGCAAGATCACCTTTATCGCGAAGCAGGAATACTTCACCTCCCCCGGAGTCAAGGGAAAGCTGACGGCCGCGTTCTTCAAGGGCGTGGGTCAGCTGCCCGTCGACCGTTCGGGCGGTCGCGGCGCGGGCGAAGCGGCGATCAAGAGCGGCCTGGAGGTGCTGGAGCGCGGTGAGCTGTTCGGGATCTACCCCGAGGGCACCCGTTCCCCCGACGGCCGGCTCTACCGCGGCAAGCCCGGCGGCCTCGCCCGGGTGGCACTGCTGTCCGGCGCCCCCGTCATCCCCGTCGCGATGATCGACACCGAGAAGGTGCAGCCGCCCGGGAAGGTCCTGCCCAAGATGATCCGGCCGGGCATCCGGATCGGCGAACCGCTGGACTTCAGCCGCTACCACGGCATGGACGGCGACCGCTTCATCCTGCGCTCGGTGACCGACGAGGTCATGTACAAGATCATGGAGCTCTCCGGCCAGGAGTACGTGGACGTCTACGCGACCGCCGCCAAGCGGGCGATCGCGGACGAGGCCAAGCGCAAGGCCGAGGAGGAGAAGGCGGCGAAGGCCGCCGGACTCGACAAGCCGGGCAAGCGGCCCGAGGCGTAGCCGCGCCCGGACCGGGGGGTTGGACGATGGCACCGCGCAGCAAGAGGCCGCGCGTCGTACGGATGTCGGTGGAGCTGCCGCTGTGGCGCGCGCTGACCGGCTACCGGATCCTGACGCTCGGATACGCCCTCGCACTTTTCGTTTTCAACTACGGCGAGTACGCCCACCCGCTCACCGGCGCGCTCTACATGGGCGTACTGGCCCTGTGGATGGCGCTGACCTGGCGGCGGACCGCCTCGCCCGAACGCTGCACCCGGCGGTTCCTGGCCGCCGACCTCGGCATCGCGCTGGCCGGCATCCTGCTCACCGCGTTCGTCGACTCCGCCGACCGCATCGACAGCGGCGCGGCCACGCTCCCGTCCATATGGGCGGGCGGCGCCGTGCTGGGCTGCGCCATCAAGGGCGGCTGGCGCTGGGCGGCCGCCGGCTCCACGCTGGTGGCCGCAGCCAACCTCGCCGAGCGCGGCAGTCCCGCCCGCGACACCGTCCACAACGTGCTGCTGGTGTGGGTCTCCTCCATCGCCATCGGCTACATCGTCGAGGTGGCCCGCGCCAGTGAGCGCACGCTCGCCCGCGCCCTCCAGATCGAGGCCGCGACCCGCGAGCGCGAACGGCTGGCCCGCGACATCCACGACAGCGTCCTGCAGGTGCTGGCCATGGTGCAGCGCCGGGGCGCGGCCCTGGGCGGCGAGGCGGCCGAGCTCGGCCGGATGGCCGGTGAGCAGGAGATCGCGCTGCGCACCCTGGTCGCCGGCGGGCTGCTGCCCCCGCAGGGGTCCTTGGCGCAGGCCGCCGAGGACGCCGAGCTGGCCGGGCTCGTACAGCCCGTACCCGCTCCGCGGCCCCCGTCGGGTCCCTGCGACGTCGGGGCGCTGCTCGCCCCGCACGCGGGCGCCGACGTGTCCTTCGCCGGTCCCGGCACGCCCGTCCTGCTGGAGGCGGCCGCCGCGGCGGAGCTGGCGGCCGCCGTCGGTGCCGCCCTGGACAACGTCCGCAAGCACGCCGGCGACGGCGCGCGGGCCTGGATCCTGCTGGAGGACGAACCGGACGCGGTGATCGTCACCGTGCGGGACGACGGCCCGGGCATCCCGGAGGGGCGGCTGGCCGACGCCGAGCGGGAGGGACGCATGGGCGTCGCCCTGTCGATCCGCGGCAGACTGCTGGACCTGGGCGGCAGCGCCGAGCTGCTGTCCGTCCCGGGCCAGGGCACAGAGGTCGAATTGAAGGTTCCGAGAGTTTCCCGGGGGAGTGGGGTCGAGCGATGAGTGACGAGCGGACCGTGAAGGTCATGGTGGTCGACGACCACCCCATGTGGCGTGACGCGGTCGCCCGCGACCTGGCGGCGGCCGGGTTCGACGTCGTGGCGACCGCCGGCGACGGCCCCCAGGCGGTGCGCCGCGCGCGGGCCGCCGCCCCCGACGTGCTGGTCCTCGACCTCAATCTGCCGGGCCTGCCCGGCGTCGCGGTCTGCAAGGAACTGGTCGGCGAGAACCCCGCCCTGCGCGTCCTGGTCCTCTCCGCCAGCGGCGAGCACGCCGACGTCCTGGAGGCGGTGAAGTCCGGGGCGACCGGCTATCTGCTGAAGTCGGCCAGTACGGACGAGCTCGTCGACGCCGTGCGCCGGACCGCCGCCGGCGACCCGGTCTTCACCCCCGGACTCGCCGGCCTCGTCCTCGGCGAGTACCGCCGGCTGGCCGCCGACCCGGCCCCCGCCGCCCCTTACGAGGCCGAGGCGCCCCGGCTGACCGATCGCGAGACGGAGGTCCTGCGGCTCGTCGCCAAGGGCCTGTCGTACAAGCAGATCGCCGAGCGGCTGGTTATTTCCCACCGCACGGTGCAGAACCATGTGCAGAACACCTTGGGAAAGCTTCAGTTGCACAACCGCGTGGAGCTCGTGCGCTACGCGATAGAGCGAGGTCTCGACGACGCCTGACCCTGCGGTGGCCGGGCGGCGTTCCCGGCTGCTGGAGGGAGAAGGTCATGCGGGTCGGAGTACTGACCGGCGGGGGTGACTGCCCCGGGCTCAACGCGGTCATCCGCGCGGTCGTCCGCAAGGGCGTCCAGGAGTACCGCTACGAATTCATCGGCTACCGCGACGGTTGGCGCGGACTGCTCGACGGAACGACCGTACGGCTGGGCATCGAGGCCGTCCGCGGCATCCTCCCGCGCGGCGGCACGGTGCTCGGCTCCTCGCGCACCAACCCGTTCACGACGCGGGACGGCGTCCACCGGATCCGGGAACACCTGGCCAAGGACGAGGTGGACGCCCTGATCGCCATCGGCGGCGAGGACACGCTCGGCGTCGCCGCCCGGCTCCACGCCGAGTACGGCGTCCGCTGCGTCGGCGTCCCCAAGACCATCGACAACGACCTCTCCGCCACGGACTACACCTTCGGCTTCGACACCGCCGTCAACATCGCCACCGAGGCCATCGACCGCCTGCACACCACCGCCGAGTCCCACATGCGGGTCCTCGTCGTGGAGGTCATGGGCCGCCACGCGGGCTGGATCGCCCTGCACTCCGGCCTCGCCGGCGGCGCGAACGTCATCCTCATCCCGGAACAGCGCTTCGACCTCGACGAGGTCTGCGGCTGGGTCACGTCCCGCTTCCGCGCCAGCTACGCCCCGATCGTGGTGGTCGCGGAGGGCGCCATGCCCAAGGACGGCGACCTCGTCCTCAAGGACGCCTCCGCCCAGGACTCCTTCGGCCACGTACGGCTGTCCGGCGTGGGCGAGTGGCTGGCGAAGGAGATCGAACGGCGTACGGGCGAGGAGGCGCGGACGACGGTCCTGGGCCACGTCCAGCGGGGCGGGACGCCGAGCGCGTTCGACCGGTGGCTGGCGACGCGGTTCGGGCTGCACGCGATCGCCGCGGTGCGGGACGGGGATTTCGGGCGGATGGTGGCGTTGCGGGGGACGGAGATCGTGCGCGTGCCTCTCGGCGAGGCGACGGCTCGGCTGAAGACGGTGCCGGCCGCGACGTACGAGGAAGTGAAGGTCTTCTTCGGCTGAGCCTTGCCCCGGCTACCGCCGGGGTGTCCTCAATCGCCGGGCGGGCTCAATTGAGCCCGCCCGGCGATTGAGGGCAAGGGTGGGCGGGCGGGAACCCTCAGACCAGCACCGAAGCCAGCAGCTCCGCCACGATCGCCGCACCGTCCCGCGTCAGCACCGACTCCGGGTGGAACTGAACGCCGGCGAAGCCCGGCCCCCGCACCGCGTGCACGTCACCCCCCGCGTCCCGGCTCAATTCGATCCGGTGCATCGCCAGCTCCGCCTCCGCCACGTCACCGCACACAGCGGTGAACGTGTTGTAGAAGCCCACCGTCTCCTCCCGGCCGAAGAAGTCGATGCGTTCCTGCGCGCCCTGGAACGGCACCGTCTTGCGGACGATCTCCAGGCCCAGCTCCGCCGCGATCAGTTCGTGGCCCAGGCAGACGCCCAGCAGCCCGTACCGGTGGTGCTTCAGCAGTTCCGCCGCCAGCTCGCGCAGCAGTCGCATCTTCGGGTCGGCGGTGTCCGAGGGGTTTCCGGGGCCGGGCCCCAGCACCACCGGGCCCTCGTGGCGCAGCGCCGCCTCCCGCAGGCCCGGCTCGTCGAAGCGGCGCACCGTCACCGTCAGACCGGACGTGCGCAGCAGGTGCGCCAGCATCGCCGTGAACGTGTCCTCGCCGTCGACGACGAGCGCGTGGCCGTTCAGCCGCGCCGTCGAGGCGGGGCTCTGCATCCGCAGCCAGAAGGGGGCCAGGTCCGCGCGGCGGGCGTCGAGCGCCGCCCGCACCCGCGGGTCGTCCGCGAGCCGGGCCGCAGGGCGCGCGGG
>NZ_JAGGOL010000146.1 GCF_018614525.1 Streptomyces sp. ISL-11 | reverse complement strand
CCGAGGGCCAGGGCGGCGCCGGTGGCCGTGGCGGCGGCGGGCAGCGGTGATCCGTCGCCGCCGGTCCGGGCGGCCGCCACGGCGGCGCTTCCGGCCTTCTGCGCCGGCGCCGTGCCGTCCTGTGCCGCGTAGCCTCCCGCGAGGCCCTTCCTCGCGTACGCGGAGCCGGGCAGCTTGTCGCCGTACGCCTTGTGGACGCGGGCACGGTAGCCGTCGACGGTGGTGCCGCCGGAGCCGATGGCGCGGGTGGCGTCCTCGTCCAGCGGCAGCACCCGGTCACCGCGCTGCACGTACCAGGCGTCGATCTGCGGCTCGCGGAAGACGGTGCCGCCGCCGAGCCTGCGGGCGCCCTCGGCCGCGTAGCGCGTCTCGTCGTCGCCGGTGGCGATGTTGACGACCTTCCAGCCGTCCCCGGTCCGCGCGGTCCACACCGACGCGTTCCGGCCGTCCGCCGAGACCGCCTTGCTGGCCAGGAACTCCAGCGTGGCGACGGGGGCGCCCGCCGTGCCCGCCACGAACTCCGGGGCGAGCGTGTAGACCGGCACGGTCGTGCCGTCGATCCTCGGCCGGACCTTCGCCGGGGCGATCGAGCCGTCGCGGGCGAAGAAGCGGGAGAGGGTGTCGAGGGTCCGCGGGGCGGCCGCCGCCTCGTGGGCGGCGGAGATCCCGGCGCCGGAGGGGGCGGCGGGGGCCGGCGGGACCGGTGCGGCGTGCGCGAGGGGCGCGAGCCCGAGGAAGGCGGCGGTCAGGGCTCCGGCGGCCGCCGCGCGGGCGGCGTGCTTCCTGGCGTGCGTCGTCATGACCTCACGCTCCGATCTTGTAGAGCGAGTGGGTCCAGGAGAACTGGTCGTTGTCGACGTACCAGCCGTGCGACGCCCAGTTGTAGCGGCTGTTGGAGCCCCAGGGGTCGCCCCAGTAGACGAGTGAGTTCGCGTCGTCGTACCCGTAGAGGACGTGCATGTGGCCGCCGCCGGAGGCCCACTGGATGCGGGTCTCGACGGGCCGGCCGGCGTTGAGCTCGCCCTGCACGGTGGGATAGCGCAGCCAGCCGGTCACGTACGAGCCGGGGTTGATGCCGGCCCAGCGGAAGGCGGTCTGCACATTGCCCAGGGTGGCCTGGTTGTTGGGGCACTCGGTGCCCTGCTGCCGGTTGAAGGCGGCGTTGCAGAACTGGTTCTGGCTGTAGTCGCGGCCGAACCAGGTCGCGATGGTGTTGCCCGCCGCGGCCCAGCACCAGTTGCTCTTCTGCTGGGCCTGCATGGTGATGTTGAGCTTCTTCGACGCGAGCAGGGCCGCCTGGTCGCCGGTCGCCGCGCTCGCCGTGGTGGGGACGGCGAGCAGCGCGGCGGCGACGAGGGCGGCGACGGACAGCCGTCTGCCGCGTATGCCGGACTTTCCGGCCGTGTTCAGTGGTGCCGATGCACGGGACATGGACGTTCCTCCCGAGGCGGGGGGTGGTGATGGAGGCGCGTCCGGACGCTGGTGAGGAGCATCAGGGTGTTGTCAGTGACCGGTCAACAGGTTTCAATGCTGGGTGAGCCACGGGTGTGAACGACGCGTACCGAATGTGAACGTCCGGTGCCTGCCCAAGAGGATCACCACGACCGACAGGCCCCCGGCACGTTCACCGCTGGTGAATATTCACAGAGGGGCGATACCGATGGGGCGGACCGGCACACAGACGGCGGAGGCCGAGGCCGAGCTGGCCAGAGCGCTGCGCACGGGGCCGTTCCACCTGGCGCTGCGGACCGCCCTGAGCACGCGCGGCCTCGCCCTGCACCGGGTGCAGCACCGGCTGGCGCAGCGCGGTGTGCGGGTGGGGGTGACGAGTCTCAGCTACTGGCAGCAGGGGGCCCGCCGGCCGCAGCGCCCGGAGTCGCTCAGAGCGGTGCGGATGCTGGAGGAGGTCCTGGACCTGCCGACGCACGCCCTGACCCGGCTCCTGGAGCCGACGGGCACCCGGGCGGACACCGAGCGGCCCGCCACCCGCTCGTACCGCTCGCTGGTGGAGGAGTCCCGGGCGCTGGAGCGGCTGCTCGCGGAGCTGGAGTCACCCGTCGACGGCGGCCTGCACACCGTCTGCCACCTGGAGCGGGTGCACATCGGCGCCGGCCGGGAGCTCCGTGGCCGCGACTCCCAGCACGTGGTCCGCGCGCACCGCGACGGCGTGGACCGCTACCTGGCCATCCACCACGGCGACCCGGGTTGCGACCCGGCGCGGATGGCCGTCAGGGCCACGGAGAACTGCCGGGTGGGGCGCGTCCGCTGGCACTCCGCGGCGGGCGTCATCGTCGCCGAGCTGCTCTTCGACAACCGGCTGCGCGCCGGGGAGACGTACGTCTTCGGCTACGGCTTCGAGGACGGCACGGGCGGGCCGAGCGACGAGTACGTGCGCGGGTTCAGCTTCGCGGGCGGGCAGTACGTCCTCCAGGTCCGCTTCGACTCCGCCGCGCTGCCGGTGCGCTGCCGCCGCTTCGCGCGGAGCTCGGCGGCCGCACCGCGCACCGGGCAGCAGGACCTGACCCTGGCGGGCCGGCACCGCGGCGTACACCTGGTGGAACAGGCGGTGCGCCCGGGAATCCTGGGGATCGCCTGGGACTGGTGCTGAAACCGCTGGGACCGGTGCTGAAACCGCCTGGGACCGGTGCCGAAGGAGAAGCGCCGCTTTCCCGCCGGCTCAGGCGTCCGGGCCCGCGATCAGCTTGCCGCCGGCCGCCTTGACGGGAACGGCGGGCAGGGCCACGCTCGCCGGGCCCTGGAGGACCTTGCCGGTGGTCGCGTCGAACTTGCTGCCGTGACAGGCGCAGCTGATCTTCCCGTCCTCGACCTTGTCGACGACGCAGCCCGCGTGCGTGCACACGGCGCTGAACGCCTTGTACTCCCCCGGCGCCGGCTGCGAGACCACCAGCCGCTGCTCGCGGTAGAGCCGCGCGCCGCCGACCGGCACCTCGCCGGGCGCCCCGAGGTCCACCGGCGCCGTGGGTGTCGCGGGGCCCTTGGGCGTGCCCTTGCCGCTCGCACAGGCGGTGGCACCGAGCCCGGCGGCGCCCGCCAGCACCGCTCCGCACAGCACGGTACGACGGGACGAGAAGAGGCCGGAAGGGCTGGTCATGAGGGCTCCAACGATGCGCTGCGGACTGCGGGAAGAACGCACCGACCCTACCGGCCCGCATGATTGCGCCCGACTCCGCTCCGGTCGCCGCGGCGGCGTGACAGGCTGATCCGCGAGAGCGGCGCGCGGGCCGCGGCCGGAGAGAGGACTCCCTACGTGATCGTCGTCGCCGGAGAGGCCCTGATCGACCTCGTGCCCGACGGCACCGCCCCGGCCGGGGGCCCCGGCGCCCTCCCGGCGCTGCTCCCCCGGCGCGGCGGCGGCCCGTACAACACCGCGATCGCCCTGGGCCGGCTGGGCGCACCGGCCGCCTTCTGCTCACGGGTGTCGGCGGACGGCTTCGGCGAGGCCCTGCTGGAGGGCCTGCGGGCGGCCGGGGTGGACGTCTCGCTGGTGCGGCGCGGGCCGGAGCCCACGACACTGGCGGTGGCCGACATCGCGGCGGACGGGTCGGCGGGCTACCGCTTCTACGCGCAGGGCACCGCGGACCGGCTCTTCGAGCTGCCGGGGCCGCTGCCGGAGGCGGCCGGGGCGCTGAGCCTGGGCACCTGCTCGCTGGTGCTGGAGCCGGGCGCGAGCGCGTACGAGGCGCTGCTGCGCCGCGAGGCGGAGCGCGGGCTGTTCACGGCGCTCGACCCGAACGTCCGGCCCGGCCTGATCCCGGACGCGGCCGCCTACCGCGCCCGCTTCCGCTCCTGGCTGCCGTACGTGACGTTGCTGAAGCTGTCGGCCGAGGACGCCGGCTGGCTGGGCGGTTCGCCCGAGGAGTGGCTGGCGGCCGGCCCGGCGGCGGTGGTGGTCACCCATGGCGACCGGGGCCTGACCGTCCACACCCGGACGGGCGGGACCCACCAGGTGCCGGCGGAACGGGTCGCGGTGGCGGACACGATCGGCGCCGGCGACACGGTGAACGCGGCCCTGCTCCACCGCCTCGCCGCGCACGACGCCCTGACACCCGGAGCCCCGGCGGAACTGGACGGGGCGGCCTGGCACGACATCCTGACCTACGCGGCGCGGGCGGCGGCCCTCACCTGCTCCCGAGCGGGCGCGGAGCCGCCGCACGCCGCGGAGCTGGGCGGGTGAGCGGGACGCTCGCGATCGCCGGGCGGGCCGGACACAGCCCGTCCGGCGATCGGGGATCCCCGTGGCACCGACCCCTCAGGCGCGCCGCGCCCGCGCGGCCGTCTTCTTGGCGGGGGCGGCGGCCTTCTTGGCCGCGGCCTTCTTCGCGGGCTTCCGCGCCGGAGACGAATCGCTGACACGGTCCCCGAGCAGCTCCCGCAGGAACTTGCCGGTGTGGCTGGCCGGGACGGACGCCACCTCCTCGGGCGTGCCCTCGGCGACGACCAGGCCGCCGCCGTTGCCGCCCTCCGGGCCCATGTCGACGACCCAGTCGGCCGTCTTGATCACGTCGAGGTTGTGCTCGATGACGATGACCGTGTTGCCCTTGTCGACCAGCCCGGACAGCACCGAGATCAGCTTGCTGATGTCCTCGAAGTGCAGGCCGGTCGTCGGCTCGTCCAGGACGTACACCGTCCGCCCCGTCGACCGCTTCTGCAGCTCGCTGGCGAGCTTGACCCGCTGCGCCTCACCGCCGGAGAGCGTCGGCGCGGACTGTCCGAGGCGGACGTACCCGAGGCCGACCTCGTGGAGGGTGCGCAGGTGGCGCGCGATGGTGGGCACGGCCTCGAAGAAGTCGAGCGCCTCCTCGATGGGCATGTCCAGCACCTCGGCGATGGACTTGCCCTTGTAGTGCACCTCCAGGGTCTCCCGGTTGTAGCGCGCGCCGTGGCAGACCTCGCACGGCACGTACACGTCCGGCAGGAAGTTCATCTCGATCTTGATGGTGCCGTCGCCGGAGCAGTTCTCGCAGCGGCCGCCCTTGACGTTGAAGGAGAAGCGGCCGGGCAGATAGCCGCGGACCTTCGCCTCCATGGTCTCCGCGAAGAGCTTGCGGACGTGGTCGAAGACACCGGTGTACGTGGCCGGGTTGGAGCGCGGCGTACGGCCGATGGGCGACTGGTCGACGTGGACGACCTTGTCGACGAGGTCGTCGCCGTCCACGCGCGTGTGCCGCCCGGGGACGGTCCGCGCGCCGTTGATCTCGCGGGCGAGGTGGGTGTAGAGGATGTCGTTGACCAGCGTCGACTTGCCCGACCCGGAGACGCCCGTGACGGCCGTGAGCACGCCGAGCGGGAAGGACACGTCGATGTCCTGGAGGTTGTTCTCGCGGGCGCCGCGCACCGTCAGCTGACGGTCGAGGTCCACGGGGCGGCGGACGTCCGGTGTGGCGATGGACTTCTTGCCGACCAGGTACTGCCCGGTCATGGACTCCTTGTTGGTCAGCAGCTCCTTGAGGGGTCCGCTGTGCACGACCTTGCCGCCGTGCTCACCCGCGCCGGGGCCGATGTCCACGACCCAGTCCGCGACCTTGATGGTGTCCTCGTCGTGCTCGACGACGATCAGGGTGTTGCCCATGTCGCGCAGGCGGACGAGGGTCTCGATGAGGCGGTGGTTGTCGCGCTGGTGGAGGCCGATGGAGGGCTCGTCCAGGACGTAGAGCACGCCGACGAGGCCGGAGCCGATCTGGGTGGCGAGCCGGATGCGCTGGGCCTCGCCGCCGGAGAGGGTGCCCGCGGCGCGGTTGAGCGAGAGGTAGTCCAGGCCGACGTCGACGAGGAACCTCAGCCGCTCGTTGACCTCCTTGAGGACCCGTTCGGCGATCTTCTTCTCGCGGCCGGTGAGCTTCATGTCCCGCAGGAAGTCGGCGCATTCGCTGATCGACATCGCGGCGACCTCGGCGATGGACCGCCCCTGCACCGTGACCGCGAGCACGATCGGCTTGAGCCGGGTGCCCTCACAGGTCGGGCAGTGCACCTCGCGCATGTAGCCCTCGAAGCGCTCACGGCTGGAGTCGCTCTCGGCCTCGGAGTGGCGCCGCTTGACGAACGGCACGGCGCCCTCGAAGGCCGTGGTGTACGCGCGCTCGCGCCCGTAGCGGTTGCGGTAGCGCACCTCGATCTGGGTCTTGTGGCCGTTGAGCAGCGCCTTGCGGGCGCGCAGCGGCAGTCCGGCCCAGGGGATGTCGGTGCGGAAGCCGAGCTCGTCGGCGAGGGCGCCGACCAGACGGCTGAAGTAGTCCTTGGTGTGACCGTGCGACCAGGGGCTGATCGCGCCCTCGTCGAGAGACTTGTCCTCGTCCGGGACGATCAGCTCCGGGTCGACCTCCATGCGGGTGCCGATGCCGGTGCACTCCGGGCAGGCGCCGAAGGGGGAGTTGAAGGAGAAGGAGCGCGGCTCCAGCTCTTCGAAGGAGAGGTCGTCGTACGGGCAGTAGAGGTGCTCGGAGTACATCCGCTCACGCTCGGGGTCGTCCTCGGGGAGGTCGACGAAGTCGAGGATCACCATGCCGCCGGAGAGGCCCAGCGCGGTCTCGACCGAGTCGGTCAGCCGGCGCTTGGCGCTGTCCTTGACGGTGAGGCGGTCGACGACCACCTCGATGGTGTGCTTCTCCTGCTTCTTCAGCTTGGGGGGCTCGCTGAGCTGGATCGTCTGCCCGTCGACCCGGGCGCGGCTGTAGCCCTTGGTCTGGAGGTCGGAGAAGAGGTCGGCGAACTCGCCCTTGCGCTCGCGCACCAGCGGCGAGAGCACCTGGAAGCGGCTGCCCTCCGGCAGCTCCAGCACCTTGTCCACGATCGCCTGCGGCGACTGGCGGGAGATGGGCCGGCCGCACTCGGGGCAGTGCGGCTTGCCGATGCGGGCGAAGAGCAGGCGGAGGTAGTCGTAGACCTCGGTGATGGTGCCGACCGTCGAGCGCGGGTTGCGCGAGGTCGACTTCTGGTCGATGGACACGGCCGGGGACAGGCCCTCGATGAAGTCCACGTCGGGCTTGTCCATCTGGCCCAGGAACTGTCGTGCGTAGGAGGAGAGCGATTCGACGTAGCGACGCTGCCCCTCGGCGAAGATCGTGTCGAACGCGAGGGAGGACTTGCCCGATCCGGAAAGACCCGTGAAGACGATGAGGGCGTCACGGGGGAGGTCGAGCGAGACGTTCTTGAGGTTGTGCTCGCGAGCGCCACGGACGATGAGACGGTCAGCCACGCCGGTCGGCACCTTTCTTGAGAGCGGTGAGGGTGCGCCGCACCCCCGACCCAGGGTATGGGGGGCGCCGCGCGGATGTCGGATCCGATGCCACTCACGAGCCTATAGCACGCACATTCGAATTACGGCAGGGAACGAGCGGCTTCACCCGGACGAGTGGCAGCGCTATCGTCGGCCGCATGATTGATCATGTGCACGACCTGGCCTCTGTACGTGAAGCCACCGAGCGACTCCTGTCCGCCGCCGGAAAACTGGACGACGCCGCCCTCGCGGAACCCTCCCGTCTCCCCGGCTGGACCCGCGGCCACGTGCTGGCCCACCTGGCCCGTAACGCCGACGCCCTCGTCAACGTCCTGGAGGGCCGCCCGATGTACGCGAGCGGCGAGGCCCGCGACGCCGACATCACCCGCGACGCGCCCCGCCCGCTCGCCGTCCAGCTCGCCGACGTCCGCGAGAGCGCGGCCCGCTTCCAGGCGACGGCCGACGCACCGGCCGACTGGGGCCGCACGGTGACCCTGCGCAACGGCGTGACGGACCGGGCCGCGCGCGTGCCGTTCCGCCGCCTGATCGAGGTCGAGCTGCACCACGTCGACCTCGGCGTCGGCTACGAGCTGGAGGACCTCCCGGCGGACTTCACCGCCCGGGAGATCGAGTTCCTCGCCGACCGCTTCGCCGGCCACCCCGGACTGCCCGCCGTCACCCTCACCGCGACCGACGGCCGGCAGTGGCACACCGGACGCCCGGACGCCGGGCCGGTCGGCGTCACCGGCGGCGCCCCCGCCCTCCTCGCCTGGCTGGCCGGCCGCGGCGCCCGCGGCGCGGATCTCGACACCGCCGGGGCCCCGCTTCCCGCACTGCCCCCGCTATAGGCTGAGGCCATGACGTACAGCGGAGCGGTGAAGGTCGGCGGACCGGCGGACGTGCACGAACTGACCGACCTGATGATCTCCAAGGTCGCGGTCGGCCCCATGGACAACAACGCCTACCTGCTGCGCTGCCGGGCGACGGACGAGCAGCTGCTGATCGACGCCGCCGCCGAGCCGCACACCCTGCTGAACCTGATCGGGGACAGCGGCATCGCCTCCGTCGTCACCACGCACCGGCACGCCGACCACTGGGGCGCGCTGCGCGAGGTCGTGGCCGCCACGGGCGCGCGCACCTGCGCCGGGCGCCACGACGCCGAGGGGATCCCCGTACCGACGGACGTCCTCGTCGAGGACGGGGACACCCTGCGCGTGGGCCGGGTCGAGCTCACCGCGCGGCACCTGACCGGCCACACGCCGGGCAGCATCGCCCTCGTCTACGACGACCCCCACGGCCACCCGCACGTGTTCACCGGCGACTGCCTCTTCCCGGGCGGCGTCGGCAACACCCACAAGGATCCCGAGGCCTTCGCGAGCCTCCTGCACGACGTGGAGACCAAGCTCTTCGGGCAGCTCCCGGACGAGACCTGGGTCTACCCGGGCCACGGCGCCGACACCACGCTCGGCGCCGAGCGCCCGCACTTCGCGGAATGGCGCGCCCGGGGCTGGTGACCCGGGGACGGGCCGAACGGCCCTGACATGCGAAAACGGGCGCCGGAGGCGCCCGTCGGCCGGCACCCGCGACGGGTCCGGACATCAGTGAGGCCGTCCCACTCAATAACCTCTGGGTGTGGCGGCCTCACTAACGAATATACTCCGCCTCAAACAGACCACAACCCCCCAAACCATATTTTTTTCGACGCCTTCGCGGACGCCGCCCGGACCCCTGACGAGACCGGCCGGAGCCGGTGGCGCGACCCCGTACGACGGGCCGCCGACAGCCTCCCCACGCGCCCCCGGCCGCACCCCCGCACGCCCCGTTTCCTTCCCTGCCCACCGGAAGTTGGGCGTTGCATGCAACGCGACCGTCCCCCGGGCGACCCTCCCCCCGCCATGCTGCGCCTGGCCACCGCGTCCCTGGCGGGCACCGCCATCGAGTTCTACGACTTCTTCGTCTACGGCACCGCCGCCGCGCTCGTCCTCGGCCCGCTCTACTTCCCGACCGTCTCACCGCCCCTCGGCACCTTCGCCGCCTTCGGGACCTTCGGGGTCGGCTTCCTGGCCCGGCCGATCGGCGCGGTCCTCTTCGGACACATCGGCGACCGGCGCGGGCGACGCCCGGTCCTGATCATGTCGCTGCTCCTGACGGGGCTCGCGACCGTGGCCGTCGGCCTGGTGCCCGCCTACGGCAGCATCGGCGCCGCCGCGCCCTGTCTGCTGCTGGTCCTGCGCTTCGCCCAGGGACTGGGGCTCGGCGGCGAGTGGGGCGGCGCCGTGCTGCTGACCGCCGAACACGCCCCCTCCCGCCGCCGGGCCCTGTGGTCGAGCGTTCCGCAGATCGGCCCGCCGCTGGGCTTCCTCCTGGCCAACGGCATCACCCTCACCCTGTCGGCCACGCTCACCGACGGGCAGTTCCTCTCCTGGGGCTGGCGCGTGCCCTTCTGGTTCGCGGGCGTCCTGGCGGTGGGCGGGGTGCTGCTGCGCACCCGGCTCTCCGAGACCCCGGAGTTCCGCGCACTGGCCGGCCGGGGCGAGGTCGCGTCCCTGCCCTTCGCCGATGTCGTACGCGGCCACTGGCGGCTGCTCCTGCTCACCGCCGGCGGCCTCTCGGTCGCCTACGCCGCCTACTACACGGTCACCACCTGGTCCCTCGCCTACGCCACCGAGCGGCTCGGCGTGGACCGCACGGTCATGCTCGGCTGCATCATGGCGGCGGTCGCCGTATCGGGCGCGGTCACCCCGCTGTTCGCCTTCCTGGGCGACCGCTGGGGCCGGCGCCCGATGTGCCTGGCGGGCTGCGTGGCCGTGGCGCTGTGGATGGTTCCGCTGGTCGCCCTCCTGCACACCGGGCGGCCGGCGTGGATGCTGCTGGGCTTCGTCGTCGCGACGCTGGCCTTCACCACGATGTTCGCCGTCATCGCCGCCTACCTCCCCGAGCTGTACGAGCCCCGGCTGCGCTGCACGGGCGCGACCGTCGGCTACAACCTGGCCGGGGTGCTCGGCGGCGCCGTCACCCCGCTCGTGGCGACCGCGGCCTCCCGGGGCAGCGACCCGCCGTGGGGAGTCGCCGTCTATCTGACCGCCGTCGCCCTGCTGAGCCTGGGCTGCTTCGCCCTGCTCCCCGAGACGCGCCCCTCGGCCGCCACGGGACCGGTCGCCGAAGGCGCGCCCGCCTGAGCCGGGCAACCGGCCGCGACACTCAGCCCCGGGTGCCGCCGGCCACGGCGTCGCTCCGGGACCCCTCGCCGAGCGCCGCGGCCTCGGCGGCCTCGGCCTCCGCTTCCGCCTGCTTCTTCGAGGCACGGAGGCTGGTGAGGGTGGTGACGACCAGCACCGCGCAGATGACCCCGAGCGAGACCGGGATGCTGATCTCGGGGACCGCCACCCCGTTCTCGTGCAGGGCGTGCAGCACCAGCTTGACGCCGATGAACCCGAGGATGACCGACAGGCCGTACGAGAGGTGGACCAGCTTCTTCAGCAGCCCGCCTATCAGGAAGTACAGCTGGCGCAGACCCATGAGGGCGAAGGCGTTGGCGGTGAAGACGATGTACGGGTCCTGGGTCAGGCCGAAGATCGCCGGTATCGAGTCGAGCGCGAAGAGCACGTCGGTGGTGCCGATCGCCAGCATGACGATCAGCATCGGCGTCATCAGGCGCTTGCCGTTCTCGACGACGAACAGCTTGGTGCCGTGATAGCGGTCGGTCGACGGAAACCGCTTCTCGACCGACTTCAGGAAGCGGTTCTCCTCGAACTCCTCCTCCGCCTCGTCGGCACGCGCCTCCTGGATGAGCTTCCACGCGGTCCAGATGAGGAAGGCGCCGAAGAGGTAGAAGATCCAGGCGAAGTTGGCGATGATCGCCGCGCCGGCGCCGATGAAGACGGCCCGCAGGACGAGGGCGATGAGCACGCCGACCATCAGCACCCGCTGCTGGTATATCGGCGGGACCGCGAACTTCGCCATGATCAGGACGAACACGAAGAGGTTGTCGACGCTCAGCGACTTCTCGGTGATGAAGCCGGCGAAGAACTCACCGGCGGGCCGGCCGCCGCCGAAGAGCAGCAGGCCCAGCCCGAAGAGTCCGGCCAGGGCCACCCAGACAGCGGTCCAGATGCCCGCTTCCTTGAGCGAGACCTCGTGCGGCTTGCGGCCGCCGATGAAGAAGTCGGCGGCGACGAGGGCGCACAGACCGAGAATGGTCAGCGCCCACAGGGTCAGGGAGACGTCCACGGGGGTCCTCCGGCACTCGTACGGCAACTGGCCAGCGTCGTCGCTGCCGGAGGAACCCCGGGTACACCTCGGGACGCCTCCGTACCAAAAACAGTACAGGAAGACCCAAGGGAAGGTAAAGGGACTACCAAAAGCCCTGGCCAGTGGTTAGCGGCCGTACGCCTGACGTGCCTGTCCCACCCGCCGGAGCACCTGCCGCAGCACATCGCTCCCGGCCGGCGCCAGCGACGGCTCGTACGTCCACGCGTGCCCGACCCAGGGGTCGGCGAGGTGGTCGTCCGGCACCGGCGTGATCCTCAGCAGGGCCCGCCAGAGCGGGTCCAGGACGGGCCCGTACGCACGGGCGTCCTCGCGGTCGGCCACCATCATCAGGTGCACGCCCACGGACGGCCCCTCGTCCGCGAGATAGCGCAGCTGCGTCACCGCGCGGTCGTCGAAACCGTGCGGGAAGTCATGGACGACGAGCAGCTGCTCCGCCGTGTCGAGGTCCGGCGGCAGGGAGTCGACGGCACCGCTGCGGACCGCCATCTGCACCAGGTCCACCCGCTTGGTCAGCCGCTCCAGCAGCGCGGTCACGCCCTGCGCGCCCGCGGCCGGGGGCTCCCGCAGCGCTCCCGTCGCCAGCAGCGGCGTCAGCGCGGTGCCCGCCGAGCCCGCCGGGTCCATGACGTGCAGCGTGAAGTCCCCGACCGGGTAGACGGCCATCAGCCGTGCCGCGATGGCGACCGCGGTGTCCATGGCACGCCTGCGCAGCTCGTCCGAGCCCGCCAGGCCGGCCGACGAGCCGGACGACCGGCCGCTGTCGATCCACAGGCCGCGCTCCAGCGGCAGCCGCACCAGCATGGGGATCCGCAGGTCGGCGCGCTCCGGCAGGTGCAGGTCCCCCAGGCGCAGCGCCATCGGCGTCTCCAGGGGGACCTGGTAGCCCTGCCAGACGGGGCTGTCCCAACGGGCGAACGCGGGCGGCAGGGCGTGCTCGACGACCTCGGACTCGGCGGCGAGCTGGCCGAGATCCCGGTCGAGCACGGTACGGGCCTGCTCGACGAGGGCCGTCCGCTTGGCGCGTGCCTCCTCCCGGGCGGTGTCGGCCGCCGGGCCGACGCGGGTACGGGGGTCGGAGAGCGCCGTGTCCAGCTCCCGCTCCAGGCGCGAATCGGCGAAGTCGACCGCGCTGCGGTAGGCGGCCGTCGAGCGGGCCAGGTCCTCGAACATGCCCCACACCTGGTTGTAGAGCCGCTCGTCCATCGTCCAGCCGGTGGCGTCGCCCGCCACGGGCCGCGGCGGCTGTCCGGGCTCGGCGGGCGGCACGGCGGGCGCCGGGGCCGGCGGGGTGGCCGTCTGCCGGCCGGGGTGTTGATAGCTGACGGGGCCCGCCGGAGCCGCCGGTACGGCGTCGGGTCCGGCGGTACGGTCAGCGGCGCCCGGACCGGGCGGGCCGTCCGTGGTCCGGCCGTCGGCCGCCCCCGCATCCGCTGAACCGGCATCCGCCGACCGGGCGTCCGCGGTGGTGCCCGCGACCTGGGC
>NZ_JAGGOL010000145.1 GCF_018614525.1 Streptomyces sp. ISL-11 | reverse complement strand
CGCGGCGACCGCGGCGACGGCGATGAGGGCGGCCACGGGCTGCCGCCAGCCGAAGCTGAGGGCGGCGACGCGTTCGCGCGCGCCCTCGGCGCCGACGACGGCGGCGGCGATCAGGGCCAGGCAGTAGACGAGGGTGGCGGGCCCGGCCCACCCGGCGCTCGCGCGGGTCAGTACGGCGCACAGGAGGGCGGCGAGCGCCACCGTCCAGGCCGTACGGACGGCGAGGGTGCGGTCGGCGCGCAGGAGGGCCGCCAGCGCGGCCAGGACGACGCCGACGAGCAGGAGCCCGCTGAGGGTCTTGGGGCCGCCGGGGTCGCCGGTCAGCAGCTGCCACGGTGCGGGCGAACCGTGCCCGTAGGCGATCCCGGCCTCGGTGAGGAAGCGTCCGGGGTGGCTGAACAGCCCCAGCGACCAGGGGGCGAGGAGGGCGACCGGGGTGAGCGCGACGGCGAGGAGGCGCGGCCCGTGCACCTTCAGCCGGTCCGCGCCGCCGTGCCGGAAGTGCACCGCCAGCACGCCGAGGCCCAGGACGACGGCGAGCGGCCACACCACGGGCGTGAACGCGGTGGTGACGGTGAGCAGGAGCGCGTACGTCCAGGAGGCGCGCCAGGTGGGGCGCGCGCCGATCACCCGCAATCCGGCGCTCGCGACGGCCGCGCGCGCCATCAGCGGCAAGGTGATCGCCAGGACGGCGGTGCCGAGCCGGCCGGTGGCGAGGGCGCCGGTGGCGGCGGGCAGGAAGGCGTAGGCCACGCTCGCCCAGGCCCGCAGGAGGCGTGAGGAGACCAGCGGGCGGGAGGCGAAGTAGGCGGTGAGCCCGGCCAGGGGCACCGAGCACACCAGCAGCAGCGTGAGGGTGAAGCCCGTGGAGCCGAGGAAGAGCGTCGACAGGGCGGCGAGGACCGCGAGGTAGGGCGGTGCGGTGCCGGTGGTGCCCGTGCCGACCGGGTGCCAGGCGTCGGTGTAGCGCGCCCACAGGTCGGAGGCGCCGTCGGGTACGGGCAGCAGGGCGCCGCCGGAGAGCGAACCACCGCCGAACAGGGCGCGGCAGGCGACGACCGAGACGAGCAGCAGGAGGGCGAAGAGGACGGGGGCGGGCTTGCGCGCGACGCGTCTGAGCCGGGCGAACTGCTCGATCTCCAGGAAGTCCGCGTCGTCGCCACCGGGCCCGGACTCGACGGCGCCGCCGTGGCGTCCGGCCGAGGACAGCTCGGCGTCCGAGCGGCCGCCGAGGTTGCTCGCCAGCTGCTCGACCGTGGCCCGGACGGTGGCGCCGGGGGGCGGGAACAGCGGCCGCAGTTCGCTCGCGGCGACGGCGGGCGTGCCGCGCCGCTTGCGGGCGGCGCGGAGCCGGCCGGGGCGCAGCAGGGTGCCGAACAGGCCGGTGAGTTCGTCCAGCGCCTGTCCGGGTGCCTTGCCGAGGAGGTAGCCGATCGTGCGCAGCAGCGTGCCGAGGACGACCCGGAGCAGGACGTACGGCAGGAGGGCGCCGCGGGTGTTGGCGAGGAGGGTGTAGACGGCGCCGGCCTTGTCGACGCGGTGCGGGTCGGCGGCCGTGCGGCCGGCGCAGTCGACCGGGCGGCGCTCGCGGGCGGCGGCCTCGGCGTGGCGGGCCACGGCGTCGGGGGCGATGAGGACCCGGTGGCCGGCGGCGTGGGCGCGCCAGCACAGGTCGACGTCGTCGCGCATGAGCGGCAGCCGGGGGTCGAAGCCGCCGAGCTGTTCGTGGACGTCGCGGCGGACGAGCATGCCGGCGGTGGAGACGGACAGCACGGGCCGCACCTGGTCGTGCTGGCCCTGGTCCTGTTCGCGGCGCTCCAGGCCGGTCCAGCGGCGGCCGCTGCGGGCGATGGAGACGCCGACCTCCAGCAGCTGCCTGCGGTCGTACCAGCTGCGCAGCTTGGGGCCGATGACGGCGGCGTCGGGCTCGGCGTCGGCGACGCGCAGCAGTTCGTGCAGGGCGCCGGGGTCGGGTGCGCAGTCGTCGTGCAGGAGCCACAGCCACTGGACGGGTTCGAGGTCGTCGCCGTGGCGCTGGTCGGCCCGGCCGGTCCGGCCGAAGTCGTGGGACTCCTCGGCCCAGGTGCGGCTGACGGGGTCCCAGCCGCTGGAGCGCTTGAGGTAGGGCAGTCCGCCGGGGTCCGGCGCGGGGACCGTGCGGACCGCTTCGTCGACGGCCGCGCCGAATCCGGTGCGCCGGGCGAGGTGCAGGACGCGGTCGTCGCCGAGGGCTTCGGCGAGCAGCCGGGCGGAGTCGTCGGTGCTGGCGGTGTCGGCGGCGACGACGCTCTGCACGGGCCGTTCCTGGCCGAGCAGGCCGGCCAGCGCGTCGGGCAGCCAGCGGGCGCCGTCGTGGGCGACGAGCACGGCGGTCACGACGTGGCGGGGGAACGCCGGCGGGACCGAGGCGTCGTACCCGGGCAGGGCGGCGGGAGCGAAGGGGGCGGGGGTGGCCGGGTAAGGGGCCGCCGTATTGCTGTGCACGGACATCGGGGTACGGGCCCTCCGGCCGGGGTCCGGGGGTCGCCCCCCGGATGACTGCTGTGCTGGACTGCGGGCGGCGCGCCCCTGCGGGGCGGCGGTGCGTCGCGGACGGGCCACCACACTAGTGGCTGCGAACACAGCGGTCCGCCTCCTGCGGGGAGTACCCGGGAGACGGACCGTTCGTCAAGGGCGCGGCTATTTCCGCTATGCGGCCCGTAGCGCTTCGGGTATCCAGGCCGGAGTGCCCTGCGGTTTCTCCGGCCGGTCCTCAATAGGGCCGCTCATCGGATGTGTCGGATCTGTATGAACTATCAGATCGGTCCGACCAATCCGACTTGTCAGACCGCGGCTTTCTTGAGGCGTCGGCGCTCGCGCTCCGACAGGCCGCCCCAGATGCCGAAGCGTTCGTCATTGGCAAGGGCATATTCAAGGCACTCCGAGCGAACCTCGCAGGCCAGGCAGACCTTCTTGGCCTCGCGGGTTGATCCGCCCTTTTCGGGGAAGAAGGACTCGGGGTCGGTCTGGGCGCACAACGCGCGCTCCTGCCAGCCGAGCTCCTCGTCCGCCTCCTCGACCAGCAGTTGCTGAAACAGCTCGGTCATGTGCGCCCCTCGTCTGTATTTGCGTCCCCGTGATGCTGCCTTCATCAAAGCGGCAGAACGACACGGGTGAAATTACAAGTGTGCCGATCCGGGCCAGTCAAGCCGAGATCTGCTATTGGGCCCCTTATTCACTCTGCGGAACCAAAGCCAAGCAGAAAGTGCCCAAAACATCGCAAGTCCGGACACGTCCATCCGCCTGTCGCGATCGTCCCGCTTCCCTCCTTGAGAAGAGGACGTCACGCGCGGCAATCCCGTTGCACCGTCCGGTCGAACGATGTTTAGGCGCCGACTGGAGCGCCACCTGTCCGTGCTCACACCGGCGCAAACCTTTCACCACGCACAGTAACCGGATGAGGTGAAAGATTAGCCCCAAAAGGGACGCGCAGTTGACAGAGCGCGGTCGCGCCCGCCACCTTGGTTGGCATGCCAGCCATCGCCGCACTCAGCCTGACCCGCGCCTACGGGTCCCGCTGCGCTGTGCAGGCGCGCTGTCGCTGTTCCAGCTGTTGATGCTGTTGATGCCGCCGAAGCCTCCGCGCTCCGGCTGATATCCGGCTGATCCCGCCCCGACACCCCGAATCCCGGGCCCGGGCTCCGTGCGCGCACACCCCGCGCCACCTCGCGCGTCCACCTCTTCGCGCCCCCGCTCCGCCTGTCACTGCGCCGCCCCGCACACCTGCCGAGGAACCTCCGCACATGAACAGCGACGTCCAGATCGCCGGCGACCCGCTCGCCATCCCGCACCTGCTGCCGCCGGTGCCCGCCCACCCCAGCACCGTCGCCGAGTTCGCGGGCCTGGCCCGCGCCGTGGCCGCCGACGTCTCCGCCTGGGCCCCCCTCGTCCGGTACGACGCCACCAGCCGCTGGTACCACCGTCTGCGCACCGGCCCCGGCTACGAGCTCTGGCTGCTCAGCTGGGTCCCCGGCCAGGGCAGCGGCCCGCACGACCACGGGCCCTCCTCCGGGGTGTTCACCGTCCTTCAGGGTGAACTGACCGAGATCACCGAAAGCACCGGCCCACACGGCGGCGCGCGACGGCGGCTGCGCGCCGGTGCGCAGCGTGTCTTCGCGCCCGGCTACGCCCACGAGGTCGTCAACGACTCCCTCGCCCCGGCCGTCAGCCTGCACATCTACTCCCCGGGGCTGACCGAGATGCCGATGCACCACCGGCCCGTCTCCGGCGCCACGACGGCTCCGGCGACGGCGGCCGCGCCTGCTCCCGCGCCTGCTCCCGCGCTGCGGGGCGTCGTACGGGGCTGAGCCGCCGCGCCGTTGTCCACAGGGGCCCGTCCGTCGTCCACACCCCCCTTCGGCGGGCGGCCCCCGGCTGACAGACTGATCACATGCAGCGCATTGTGGTTCTGGCCGGCGGGATCGGGGGCGCCCGCTTCCTTCGTGGCCTCAAGTCAGCAGTCCCCGACGCGGACATCACCGTCATCGGGAACACCGGAGACGACATCCACCTCTTCGGCCTCAAGGTCTGCCCCGACCTCGACACCGTGATGTACACCCTCGGTGGCGGCATCCACGAGGAGCAGGGATGGGGCCGGGCCGATGAGTCCTTCGCGGTGAAGGAGGAACTGGCGGCGTACGGCGTGGGGCCGGAGTGGTTCGGGCTCGGCGACCGCGACTTCGCCACGCACATCGTCCGTACGCAGATGACCGGCGCCGGCTATCCGCTCAGCGCCGTCACCGAGGCCCTGTGCCGGCGCTGGCGGCCCGGCGTCCGGCTGCTGCCGATGAGCGACGACCGCGTCGAGACCCACGTCCTGATCGACGACCCGGACGGCGAGGGCCGCAAGGCGGTCCACTTCCAGGAGTACTGGGTGCGGCTGCGCGCCTCCGTGCCCGCCCACGCGATCATTCCCGTCGGCGCGGACGAGGCCAAGCCCGCGCCCGGCGTCCTGGAGGCGATCGCCGAGGCCGACGTCATCCTCTTCCCGCCCTCCAACCCCGTCGTCAGCGTCGGCACGATCCTGGCCGTGCCGGGCGTGCGCGAGGCCGTCGCGGACGCCGGCGCGCCGGTCGTCGGCCTCTCCCCCATCGTCGGGGACGCGCCCGTGCGCGGCATGGCCGACAAGGTCCTCGCCGCGGTCGGCGTCGAGTCCACCGCGGCCGCCGTGGCGCTCCACTACGGTTCCGGGCTGCTCGACGGGTGGCTGGTCGACTCCGTGGACGCCGGCTCGGTGGACGCGGTCGAGGCGGCGGGCATCCGCTGCCGCGCCGTACCGCTGATGATGACCGACACCGAGGCCACCGCCCGGATGGCCACCGAGGCGCTGCGGCTCGCCGAGGAGGTACGCGCGTGAGCCCGCTCCCGTCCGTGAGCCCGCTGCCGCCCGAGTACCGGGTCTGGGCGCTGCCCGGCGTGCCCGAGGTGCGGCCCGGTGACGACCTCGTCAAGCTCGTCGCCGCCGCCGCGACCGCCGAGGGGATGCCCGGGCTCGCCGACGGTGACGTCCTGCTCGTCACCTCGAAGATCGTCAGCAAGGCCGAGGGCCGGATCGTGGAGGCCGCGGACCGCGAGGCCGCGATCGACGCCGAGGCGGTGCGGGTCGTGGCCCGGCGCGGAGCCCTGCGCATCGTCGAGAACCGGCTCGGGCTGGTCATGGCCGCCGCCGGCGTCGACGCCTCGAACACCCCGGCCGGCACGATACTGCTGCTCCCCGAGGACCCCGACGCGTCCGCTCGGGCCCTTCGCGCGGGGCTGCGGGAAGCGCTCGGCGTGGACGTCGGCGTCGTCGTCACGGACACGTTCGGGCGACCCTGGCGCAGCGGGCTGACCGATGTGGCCATCGGGGCCGCCGGGGTGCGGGTCCTCGACGATCTGCGCGGTGGCGTCGACGCGCACGGCAATCCGCTGAGCGCGACGATCGTGGCCACCGCCGATGAGCTGGCCGCCGCCGGTGATCTCGTCAAGGGGAAGGCGGACGGGCTGCCGGTGGCGGTGGTGCGGGGGTTGACTCACGTCCTGACGTCCTCGCGGGTCTCTCGATCCTCGCGGGACGATGACGACGGCGACGTTGGTGCGCGGGCGCTTGTGCGTCTTGCCGCCGACGACATGTTCCGGCTCGGGACCTCCGAGGCCGTCCGGGAAGCGGTGACGCTGCGGCGTACGGTCCGGGAGTTCACGGACCAGCCGGTGGACGGGGGTGCGGTGCGGCGTGCGGTCGCCGCCGCCGTGACCGCGCCCGCGCCGCATCACACCACGCCCTGGCGGTTCGTGCTGCTGGAGTCCGAGGAGTCGCGGGTGCGGCTGCTCGACGCCATGCGGGACGCGTGGATCGCGGACCTGCGCGGGGACGGCTTCAGCGAGGAGAGCATCGCCAAGCGGGTCCGCCGGGGGGACATCCTGCGCAAGGCGCCCTATCTGGTGGTGCCGTGCCTGGTCATGGACGGTTCGCACACGTATCCGGATGAGCGGCGCAACGCGTCCGAACGGGAGATGTTCGTGGTGGCGGCCGGGGCCGGCGTGCAGAACTTCCTCGTGGCGCTGGCCGGTGAACGGCTGGGGTCGGCGTGGGTGTCGTCGACGATGTTCTGCCGGGATGTGGTGCGGTCGGTGCTGTCGCTGCCGGCGGGGTGGGATCCGATGGGGGCGGTGGCGGTGGGGCATGCGGCTGCTCCGCCTCGGGAGCGGGCTGGTCGGGATGCGGAGGGGTTCATCTCGGTGCGGTAGGGCTGCGCCGGGCTTGGGCTTGGTGGTGCGGTGCGTGTCGGTGCGCCGTCGTGGTGCCGGGCGCCGGGGCCTGCGGGGCAGGGTCCCTGGACCGTATATTTACGGCGCCCCGCCCTCTGTCCTGTCGGTGCCCCGCACTTGGCGCCGCAAATACACGTAAGCGTCCACGGACCCTGCCCCTCCGGCCCCGTCACCCTCCGGTCCGTCGCCAGCCGACTGGCCGACCGGCATTCCGGCACCGGCGGCTCCTACAGCGCCCTGATGTCGTTCACCGAGAACCGTGGTGCGCGGCGGGGTGGTGGTGTTCCTGTGAGGAGGATCAGGCGGCATGCCCTGTGGCGCTGGCCCTCGTACGGGGTCAGGAGGTCCAGCATGCCCGCGTCGTCCGTGCCGCGGACGCCCGTCAGGGCATAGCCGATGATCTTCGGTAGGTGGAGGTCTCCCAGCGTCACCGCGTCCGGTGCGCCGTTGCTGCGCTGGAGGGTCTCCGCCGACGTCCAGGGGCCGATGCCCGGGACCAGTTGGAGGCGGGCCGACGCCGCCGGCTCCGTCATGGTCGCCGCCTCTTCCAGGCGGGGCGCCACCCGTGCGGCGCGGATGATCGTCGCCGAGCGCTTTCCGTCCACCCCCGCCTTGTGCCACTCCCAGGACGGGATCATCGCCCACGCCCGCGCCTCGGGCATCACCCGCATGCGGGGCGCCGGGCCCGGGGCCGGGTCGCCGTGCCGCTGGAGGAGCAGGCGCCAGGCGCGGTACGCCTCGTCGCTGGTGACCTTCTGTTCCAGGATCGAGGGGATCAGCGACTCCAGGACCAGCCCGGTACGAGCCAGCCGCAGGCCCGCGTGGCGGCGGTGCGCCTCGTGCAGGAGGCGGTGGCGGGGGGTGAAGGCGCTCGGGTCGTCCCGCTCCCCCAGGAGGGCCGGGAGGTGGTCCAGCAGCCAGTCGCCGCCCGGACCCCACGCTTCCGCCTCTACGCCGTCCCGGCTGCTGGACAGGTGGATCGTGCCGGGGCCCTCCGGCGTGCGGCTCGCGCGCCAGATGGAGCCGTCCGCGTCCCGGCGGTACGCCGGGTCGCCCGGGCCGCGCGCCAGGACGCCCAGGGTGCGTCCCAGGTCGTACGGACCCGGTGGGGTCCATGTGCGCGTGCCCATCCTGTCAGCCTACGTCCCGGGCGGACGCCGATGGAATTTGTGATTCCGATTCCAGGATTCACCCGGACGAGTGGCCGTTATTGGTCCGACGAGAAGCGGATCGCCGCCGCCGGGATCTCCGCGCCGCACCAGACGCGGGCCCCCGCCCTCAGCTCGTTGTCCGCGCCGATCACCGCCGTGTCGCCGATCACCGCGCCGTCCAGGACCGTACGCGCCCCGATGCGCGCCCCCGCGCCCACCAGCGAGTCGCGGACCTGCGCGCCCGCCTCGATGACCGCGCCGTCCAGGACCGTGCTGCCGTCCACCCGCGCGCCCGGCTCCACGCGGGCGCCCGCGCCGATGACCGTGCCGCCCGTCAGCTTGGCGTCCGGGGCGACCTCGGCGGTGTCCAGCACCAGCCGGTCGCCGCAGCGGCCGGGCACGGCCGGGGACGGGGCGCGGCCGAGGACCAGGTCCGCCGAGCCGCGTACGAACGCCTGCGGCGTGCCCAGGTCGAGCCAGTACGTGGAGTCGACCATGCCCTGGAGGTGCGCCCCGGCCGCGAGGAGGCCGGGGAAGGTCTCGCGTTCGACCGAGACGGGGCGGCCCGCGGGGATGGAGTCGATCACCGAGCGGTTGAAGACGTACGCGCCCGCGTTGATCTGGTCGGTGACGATCTCCTCGGGCGTCTGCGGCTTCTCCAGGAAGGCGGTGACCCGGCCGTTCGCGTCGGTGGGCACGAGGCCGAAGGCCCGGGGGTCCTCGACCCGCGTCAGGTGCAGGGAGACGTCCGCGCCCGTCGTGCGGTGGGTGTCGACCAGGGCCTCGATGTCGAGGCCGGTGAGGATGTCGCCGTTGAAGATCAGGACCGGGTCGTCCGGTCCCGAGCGGAGCTTGGCGGCGACGTTGCGGATGGCTCCGCCCGTGCCGAGCGGCTCCTCCTCGGTGACGTACTCCAGGTGCAGGCCCAGCGACGAACCGTCGCCGAAATGGGGCTCGAAGACCTCGGCCAGGTAGGACGTCGCGAGGACGATGTGGTCGACACCCGCCGCCCGCGCCCGTGCCAGCTGGTGCGTGAGGAACGGGACGCCCGCCGCCGGGACCATGGGTTTGGGCGTGTGCATCGTGAGCGGGCGCAGCCGGGTTCCCTTGCCGCCGACCAGGAGGATCGCTTCTGTCACCTTGTCGTCTCTGCTTCCTGCTGGGGCCGGGCCTTGATCGGCGGCCAGTGTATGCAGACCGGAGGGCGCCGCCGTGCCAGGTCAGCGGCCCTGGAGCCGGGCCGCCTCGGATCGGGCGGTGCCGAGCCTGCTGTAGAGGCGGTCGCCGGGGCACTCCGTGGCGTAACCGTCACGGTGCCCGGAGATCACCTTGAGCTTGACGTTGGTCCCCTTCTTGAACAGGTTGCCGCCGCCGGAGACCAGGGTCGTGGTGCCGGCCGGGTTCGCGCCGAAGAGGCCGAGTTTCCAGGCGGTGAGGGAGCTGATGGCCTTCACCGCGGCGGCGGGCGGGGTGGTTTTGTCGAACGTTCCGAGAACGGCGATGCCCATGCTGTTGGTGTTGAAACCGAGAGTATGAGCACCCATGACGGCCTTGGCCACGCCGCCCGCCCGGCCTTCGTAGATCTTGCCGCACTTGTCGACAAGGAAGTTGTAGCCGATGTCCCGCCAGCCGCTGCTCACGACGTGGTAGCGGTAGATACCGCGAATGACGGACGCCGACTGCGAACAGCTGTAGCTGTTGCCCGAGGCCGAGTGGTGGACGAAGGCGGCCTTGACCTTCTTGGTGTAGGCGAAGCCGCTCTCCCGGATCGATTCGTCGGCCCCCCAGCCGGCCCGGGTCACGATGCGCGGGCGCGAGCCCACGTACCGGCCGCCGTCCGCGGCCGCGTCCTCCGGGTAGTCCAGGTCCAGGGAGTCGTCACCGTAGTCGTTGGCCCGGGGCACGGAGAAGTCGTCGAAGTCGAGGTCGTCGGACAGGTCGAGGTCGTCGTCGGGGTCGTCGTCCGTCGGCCTCCTGCCCGGGGTCCGGGAGGCGGCGATGTCGGCCGCCGAGGCGGGCCTGGCGAGCGCGGGGATCTCGGTCGCGCCGAGCGGGGCGAGCGGGGCGTTGGCGGCGGAGCTGGCGTTCGCCGCCACGGCCGGGTCCGGCGGCGCGCCGGCCGCCCGGCGGACCGGGTCCGATCCGGGGTCGACGAGTTCCAGGCGCAGGCCCGAGGGCAGGGAGCGGCCCTCGGGCGTCCGTTCCGTCGCGGGCTCCGGGCGGACGCGTACCTGGATGGCATCCGAGGCTCCGACCCACAGCGGTGCCGTGGACCCGCGCAGCCGCCCGCCGCGGCCCTCGGCGGAGTCGGGGTCGGGGCGGTCGTCGTCGTGGGTCTGCAGGTCCTGCCAGTGCGACCACCCGCCGCCCACGGCGCGGGAGCGCACGGTGGCCCGGCCGCGGAGTTCCGCCGTGGCGTCGTCCCAGACGATGCCGATCAGCGAGAAGGGCTTGACCTCCCGTTCCAGCAGGCCCTGCTCCGGGGCGGGGCCGGCGCCGCGTGCCCGGCCGAGCGGCACCAGCGGCAGCGACAGCGTCGAGCCGGGCACGGCCGCGGCGCCGGGCAGGCGGGCGGCGACGGTGGACGTGCCGGTGTCGGCGGCTCCGGAGGACGATGCCAGGAACGGCAGCGTCAGGGCGGCGGCGCATGCGGTGACGGTCGAGGACACAAGGATTCCGCGCATGACAGAAATCCTGGACATATACGCACAACTCTGTCCATTCGTAAAGTGGCGGAACGTGACGGCCGATCGGTCCCCACGCGCGCGCCGCCACCGGCCGTCCGACTGACCGTCAGCCGTCGCGCACCGTACCCTGGCGCCGATGAACGCCACCGATCGCACCCCCGCCGACCTGCTGCGTTCCGCGCTCGCCGCGGATCCGGCCCGCCCGCTCGTGACCTTCTACGACGACGCCACCGGCGAACGCGTGGAATTGTCCGTGGCCACCTTCGCCAATTGGGTGGCGAAGACCGCCAATCTGCTCCAGGGCGACCTGGCCGCCGAGCCCGGCGACCGGCTCGCGCTGCTGCTGCCCGCCCACTGGCAGACCGCCGTCTGGCTGCTCGCCTGCTCCTCGGTCGGCGTGACGGCCGAGGTGGGCGGCGACCCGGCCGCCGCCGACCTGGTGGTGAGCGGGCCGGACACCCTGGAGGAGGCGCGCGCCTGCTCCGGGGAGCGCGTGGCGCTCGCCCTGCGCCCTCTGGGCGGCCGGTTCCCCCAGCCGCCGGCGGGCTTCGCGGACTACGCCGTCGAGGTGCCGAGCCAGGGCGACCGCTTCGCGCCGTTCGCGCCCGTCGACCCGGACGCGCCCGCGCTGGTCGTGGGCGACCTGGAGCTGACGGGTGCGCAGCTGGTCGAGCGGGCCCGTACGGACGCCTTCCAGCACGGGCTCGGCGCGGGCTCGCGGATGCTCTCCGGCCTGCCGTACGGCACCTGGGACGGGCTGTCCGCCGGGCTCTTCGCCCCGCTGGCGGCCGGTGGCTCCGTGGTGCTGTGCCGCAACCTCGACCGGCTCTCCGGCGGCGGTCTGGACAAGCGCCGGGAGAGCGAGCGCGTCACCGTGACGGCCCTGTAGACCCTGCCGCGCCGCCGCGATCGCGCGATGATCGGGGGGTACGTACCGGAATCGACCGTGCGCGGACCCCCGCGCGGACCAGGCCCCTGCGGAGGCACGTACCACCCGATGAGGGAGGGACGCAGCCGTGAACGACAGCATCGACGCTTCCCCGCCCGCGCCCCGGCGGCGGCGCTGGCTGCGCTGGCTGGCCCTGGGCCTGGCCGTGCTCGTCGTCGGCGTCGTGGCGGTGGGCTGGGTGCTCTACGAGCGGCTCGACAGCAACATCACCACCGACACCGAGACCGCCGACGAGCTCGCCCGCTACGAGAAGGAGCGCCCCACGGCCCTGGTGGCCGGCGCGCAGAACATCCTGATCATCGGCTCCGACACCCGGGGCGGCCCCGGCAACGGCGAGTACGGCGAGGACAGCGGCACCCAGCGCTCGGACACCACCATCCTGCTGCACGTGGCCGCCGACCGGCGCAGCGCGACCGCCGTCAGCCTCCCCCGCGACCTGATGGCGACGATCCCGAGCTGCCGGCGCCCGGACGGCAGTCAGACGAATGAGCGATTCGCGCAGTTCAACTGGGCGTACGAGCTCGCCGGCGCGGCCTGCACGATCCGTACGGTCGAGAACATCAGCGGCATCCGCATCAATCACCACGTGATCGTGGACTTCAACGGCTTCAAGCGGCTGGTGGACGCCATCGACGGCGTGGAGGTGTGCCTGCGGCAGCCGGTGGACGATCCGGAGGCGCGGCTGCGGCTTCCGGCGGGCCGTCAGGTCCTGCGCGGGGAGGCGGCGCTGGGATACGTACGGGCCCGCTACAGCCTCGGCAACGGCAGCGACACCGAGCGAATGGGCCGACAGCAGGAGTTCCTGGGCTCGCTGTTCAAGGAGATGAAGAGCAACGGCGTGCTGCTGAACCCCACCCGGCTCTATCCGGTGCTGGACGCGGCGACGTCCTCGCTCACCACGGACGCGGGGCTCGACACGCTGCGGAAGATGTACGACCTGGTGCGCACCGTCCGCGGCATCCCCAGCGAGCGGGTGCAGTTCCTGACCGTGCCGCGCCGCCCGTACGTCCACAACCCCGACCGCGACGAGCTCGTACAGCCGGACGCGGACCAGCTCTTCGGGCAACTGCGCACGGACCACCCCGTGTCCGTCAGCGCGAACGTCCGCGCGGCGGACAAGCCCGGGGGGCGGCTGCCGCGGGAGACGACGGGGCCGGACGAGCCGCTGGGGCTGGAGGAGCCGTCCGCGGCGCCGGGTACCCCGGCCACCCCGGCGAACCCCTCCCCGGCGTCGCCGGACTCCGTCACATCGTCCCCGGCATCCTCTCCGACCCCCTCCACCCCACCCACCTACGAAGGAACCACCGCAGCACACGGCATCTGCGGATGAAACACCCGAAACGCCTGATCGAATTTTTTGGTCCGGCGAAGGGGATTGGGCAGATTGCCCAGTTGTAGGGGAGTGGAATTTGTCACCGGCGTCGCTCGACGCTGAACTGGGCGGATAGTGTGAGCGATCCGGTGCGCACGGCCGGTTGACCGCGCACCGCAAGATGACATGACCGAGCGCCTCGGGGGGGCAGGCGCCGCGTGGCACCGACGGAGGACTCAAGCGACCGTGGACGCGCAAGGCCGTGGGCAGGCGGGCGGCATCGACCCCGCCGACCAGTGGGTCTACGACCCGAAAACCGGCAGCTACGAGCTGCGTCTTGACCATGCCGAGGGGTCGGATACACCCCCCGGCGACAGCTCCGCGCCCTCTGCCGCCGCGGCGGCGTCCGCTTCGTCCGCCAAGCCCGCCGGACCCCGGGGCCCCAAGGCGGCACCCGGCCGTCGCGCGGTGCCGCCCCAGCGCGGCACCGGTGGCGGTGGCCGGCGCGCCGGAGCCAAGCAGGCCGTGGGCCGGCGCAAGCCGAAGCCGAAGAAGACGACGAAGAAGAAGGTGCTGCTGTGGACGGGCGGCACCCTCGCGTTCGTCCTCGTGGGCGGCTCGCTGGGCGCGTACCTGCTCTACGAGCACTTCAACAACAACCTCAACAAGATCGATGTCGGTGTGGACAACGCCGCCGTCACCAAGGGCCCGGTCAACATCCTCGTCATCGGCACCGACAAACGTGACGGCGCGGGCAATCAGGGCTACGGCGACGAGGGCAGCGTCGGCCACGCCGACACCACGCTGCTCTTCCACGTCTCCGAGGACCGTACGAACGCCACGGCGCTCTCGATCCCGCGCGACATGATCACCGACATCCCGGAGTGCACCACCAAGAAGGACGGCACGACCAAGTCCATCCCCGGCTCCAAGGGCGTCCGCTTCAACGAGAGCCTGGGCCAGGAGGAGCGCGACCCGGGCTGTACGTGGCGGACGGTCGAGAAGCTCATGGACCTGAAGATCAGTCACTTCATGATGGCCGACTTCAACGCCGTCAAGCAGATGTCCTCGGCCGTCGGCGGCGTCGAGGTGTGCCTGGCCAAGGACATCAACGACCCCAAGTCGCACCTCAAGCTCAGCCAGGGCCGGCACAAGATCCAGGGCGAGGACGCGCTGGCCTTCGTCCGCACCCGGCACAGCGTCGGCTTCGAGAGCGACCTGGACCGCATCAAGCTCCAGCAGCAGTTCCTCAGTTCGATGATCCGCGAGATGAAGTCGGACGACACCTTCACCAACCCGAAGAAGCTGTACAACCTGGGCAACGCGGCGACCAAGTCGCTGACCGTCGACACCGGCATAGGCTCCGTCAGCAACCTGACCCGCCTGGCGAAGGACCTCAGCCGGGTCAACATCAAGAACATCACCTTCGCGACCGTGCCGGTCGTCGACAACCCCGCCGAGGGCAAGAACCACAAGACGGTCGTCCTGGACAAGAGCAAGGCCGATCCGCTCTTCGCCATGGTCCGGCAGGACGTCTCCCTCACCGAGGTGAAGGAGAAGGAGAAGAAGGCCGAGGAGAAGAAGGACGCCGCGCAGGCGGCGCTCCTGAAGGGCCCGAAGGCCGAGCCCGCGAACGTACGGGTCAAGGTGCTCAACGGCAGCGGCCGGATCGGCGCCGCCGGCGAGACGGTCACCTGGATGCAGAACTCCCAGGGCATGCGCCACACCAGCAACGGCGGCAACGCGGTGGGCGGCAAGAAGGTCGACAAGACGTTCCTGGAGTACGCGCCCAACCAGGCCGACCAGGCGCGCCGGCTCGCCGAGGCCATGGGGCTGTCCGCCGACGCCCTCCGGCCGGGGAAGACCGACGCCGCCCCGACCGCGGACATGACCCTCACCCTGGGCGCCGATTTCAAGGCTCCGGGCACTCCCGTCAACGCTCCGGCACCGGACAAGGCGCCCAAGGACATCCAAAGGGTCGAAGCGGACGACAAGAACATCTGCGCGAAGTGAACCCCGGCCCCTCCCACACGCATCTCACTACCGGGCGGCCGTACGCGTGAGCACGGCACGGCCGCCCGATCCGCACCGCACGCTCCGCGTGCACCGAGCGACGAGATGGAACACGCCTGCCCATCGGGCCGGACGCACCAGTTAGGGGAGGCCCGATGCGGCAGAGCAGTGTGCGGGGGCCGCGGGCGCGCGGCGGGGCGCCCGGGGCACGCGGGGACGGGGACGCCGGCACGTCCGGGAGCGAGGACGGCGGCGGGAACGGCGAGGACAAGAAGGACGGCAAGGGGAGAGAAGAGGGCACGGCGAGCAAGGAAAGCAAGGAGGGCAAGGGCGGCAAGAAGGCCGCGGACGGCTCCTCCCGGCGCGCCCGCGCCGCCCGAATAGCCCGCTGGGCCGCGCTCTGCCTCGCGGTCGTCATCCTCGGCACCGCCGCCGCGGGGTACTTCTACTACGAGCACCTCAACGGCAACCTCAAGAAGGACCCGCTCAACCTCGGCGACAAGCGGCTCGACCGCAGCGCGGCCAACGCGGCCGGCCAGCGCCCCCTGAACATCCTCCTGCTGGGCTCCGACAGCCGGAACAGCCCGGAGAACGTCGCCCTGGGCGGCGCCCGCGAGGACGCGGACCGCAAACCGCTCGCCGACGTGCAGATGCTGGTGCACGTCTCCGCCGACCGCAGCAACATGTCGGTCATCAGCGTCCCGCGCGACACCCGCGTGACGATCCCCAAGTGCACCGACCCGGAGGACGGCAAGGTCTACCGGGAGACCGGCCGGCAGATCATCAACACCAGCCTGATGAACGGCGGCCCCGGCTGCACGGTCGCCACCTGGGAAGAGCTCACGGGCATCCCCGTCGACCACTTCATGATGATCGACTTCGCCGGTGTGGTGAGCATGGCCGACGCCGTCGGCGGCGTCCCGGTCTGCGTGGACAGCAACGTCTACGACGACAAGTCGGGGCTGCGGCTGCGCAAGGGCGAGCAGAAGGTCAAGGGCGAGCAGGCCCTGCAGTGGCTGCGCACCCGCCACGGCTTCGAGGACGGCAGCGACATCGGCCGCACCCACGCCCAGCACATGTACATGAACTCGATGGTCCGTCAGCTGAAGTCCGGCACCAAGCTCTCCGACCCGGGCCAGCTGACCGACCTCGCCGAGGCCGCCACCAAGGCCCTCACCGTCGACAAGGACCTCGGCTCGGTCAAGAAGCTCTACGACCTCGCCGACGACATCAAGCGCGTACCGTCCGGCCGGATCACCATGACGACCATGCCGTGGATCTCCGACCCGCAGAACCCGGACGCGCACGTGATACCCAAGCCGGGCGACGCGGACAAGCTCTTCTCGCTCGTGCGCAACGACATCGCGCTCGACGGCAAGGACAAGAAGAAGGACGACAAGGGCGCCGCCCCGGGCAGGCCGGCCTCGCCCAAGGGCTCCATCGCGGTGACCGTCTTCAACGGCACCGGCACGGCCGCCCAGCCGGTGGTCACCGGCCGCGGCTCCGACATCGCCGCACACCTGGTCAAACAGGGCTTCAGCAAGGCCACGGCCGACTCCACACCCCGGGCCCAGGCCGATACGACCCTCACGTACGCGAAGGTCTCCCAGCGCGCGGACGCCGAGACCCTGGCCAAGGCCCTGGGGCTGCCGGACACCGCGGTGCGCATGTCCACCGCGGTCGACGGGCTCACCCTGGTCATCGGCGGCGACTGGCGTACGGGCACGACCTACCCGAAGGCCGGATCCGCCGACGCCGGCGACGCGAAGGACGACGGCAAGGGCACCGGCAAGGGCAGCAGCGAGGACGGCGACAAGCCGGGCGACGGCGACAAGAACGGTGAGAAGGGCAAGCAGAGCGACAACAAGGCCCCCGAGAGCTCGGACCCGCTCAACGGCAACGACACGTCGGCCTGCATGAAGGTCAACTCGCTGAACCGCTTCTGAGCGGAAGCGGTTCCCGGCAGGACCGCTTCCGAGCGGAACCGTTTTTGAGCAGGACCGCCCCGGCCGTTGCCGGAAACGCCGTACGGGCCCGGAATCCGGGCCCGTACGGGGAGCGCGCGTTACTTCTTGACGGCCGGGCGGCGACTGGCGATGACCTTCTTCGCCAGCGCACGAGGGCTGGTGAGGAAGCCGAATCCCCACGACATGTGCATCGTCGCCAGCGCCACCGGGATCTGCGCCCGCGCCTTCAGCGGCAGCCCCTTGCCCGCGGGCAGCGAGCCGGCCGTGATGGCCGCGAGGTAGCCGGCGGGCACGACCAGGCCCCAGGGCGTGACGGCCGCGCCGACCACGACACCGGCGGCGATCGCCACGACGGCGGTCGGCGCCGCGAGGTAGCGCAGGTTGATCGAGCCCTGGTGGTAGCGGGCGACCACGTGCCGCCAGCGGCCGTAGTCCTTGTACTGCTTGGCGAGCGCCTTGACGCTCGGGCGCGGCCGGTAGGAGACCTTCAGCTCCGGCGAGAACCAGATCAGCCCGCCCGCCTCGCGGATCCGGAAGTTCAGCTCCCAGTCCTGGGCGCGGATGAATTCCTCGTTGTAGCCGCCCTGGCGCTCCAGCGCCTCGCGCCGGAAGACACCCAGATACACGGTTTCGGCGGGCGCGGCCGCGCCGCCCGTGTGGAAGGCCGCGTTGCCCACGCCGATGCGCGAGGTCATGGCGGCGGCGACGGCCTGCTCCCAGGCGTTCTCCCCCTCGGCGTGCATGATGCCGCCGACGTTCTGCGCCCCGGTCTCGTCGAGCAGGCGCACGGCCGTCGCGATGTAGTCCGGCGACAGCATGCCGTGACCGTCGACGCGCACCACGACCGGGTGGCGGGACGCCTTGATCGCGGCGTTGAGGGCGGCGGGCGTCCGGCCGGTGGGGTTCGGCACGGTGTGGACCCGCGGATCCTCCTGTACGAGCTCGGCGGCGATCTCGTCCGTACGGTCCGTGGACGGTCCGAGGGCGATCACCACCTCCAGCTCGCCGGCGTACTCCTGCTCCAGGATGTGCCGCACGGAGGTGCGCAGATGCCGCTCCTCATTGAGCACCGGCATGATCACGGAAACGGCGGGAGGCTGCTGTTCGGGCATGGTTCCTCGGGGGTGCGGGGGCCACTCACCGGCACGGGCGGGGGCCGGTGGCATCGCCGGTCACGTTACCGCTAATGGCGGACACCGAGGCTCCCGGCCGGGTGGCGGGCGGCGTGGGGGCGCGGTCCATTGATCGTATGGGCATACCGTTGCCGGTCCTTGGCCCTGCCCCGGGCCTGCCCCTGGTCCCGTCCGTCGCGGAGGTCTCCTCATGACCGCACCGGCCCGCAGCCAGCGCCCGCAACGTGCCCGCCACGGCGCGCCCCGCCGTCGGCGGTGGGGGCTGCGGTTCACGGCCGTGGCGGCGGTGGGGGTGCTGGGGACCGCGGGCCTCGGGCACGCGGTGGCCACCCGGATCGAGAACCGCATCGACCGGGTCGACGCCTTCCGCGGCCTGTCGAACCGGCCGCCCGAGACCCGGCAGGGCATGAACGTCCTCCTCGTCGGCACCGACGGCCGGGACCGGATCACCCGGGCCCAGCGGCGGCTCTTCCACCTGGGCGGCGCCGCCTGCCACTGCGCCGACACCCTGATGCTCGTCCACCTCTCCGCCGACCACGACCGGGTCACCGTGGTCAGCCTGCCCCGCGACACCTACGCCGAGATCCCCGAGCACATCGACGAGAAGACCGGCCGCACGCGCCCCGTCCACCCGCAGAAACTCAACGCCGCCTACGCCGAGGGCGGCCCCAGCCTGACCGTGCGGACCGTGGAGCGGCTGACCCGCGTCCATGTGGATCACTATCTGGAGGTCGACTTCGCCAGCTTCATGGAGACCGTCGACGTGCTGGGCGGCGTGCGGGTCTGCACGGCCAAACCGCTCCAGGACATCTACAGCGGGCTGAACCTGCCGGCGGGCACCAGCAGCCTCAACGGCGGCCAGGCCCTGCAGTACGTACGCTCCCGCCACCTCGACGGCGCCGCCGACCTGGGCCGGATGCACCGCCAGCAGCGCTTCCTGGCGTCCCTGCTGCACAAGGCCACCGACAGCGGGGTGCTGCTGAACCCGGTCACGTTCCAGCAGGTCTCCGAGACCCTGCTCGGCTCCGTGCGCGCCGACCGCGGCTTCGGCAGCGGTGACCTGATCGGGCTGGGCCGGGCGCTGCGGAACCTCACGCCCGCCTCGGCGGAGTTCGTCTCGGTGCCGGTCGGCACCGCCAATTTCCCCGTGCCGCGCATCGGCTCGACCGTGCGGTGGGACGAGGCCGCGGCCGGCAAGCTCTTCCAGTCGCTGCGCGAGGACCGCCCGCTCACCGACCGGGCGCCGCGCCACCCGCACGACGTGGACGTGCCGGGCCGCGTCGCGCCGGCGCCGGTGGCGGTCCCGGTCGAGGTGGCACCCGGGCAGATCCATGTGCAGGTCCTCAACGGCAGCGGCCGCGCCGGCCTCGGCCGCACCACCGACCAGGCGCTGCGGGCGACCGGCTTCCGCACCACCGGCCTCCCGGCCGACGCCCGGGGCAGGGTCGCGCCGGCGCGCACGGTGATCACCTACGACCCGCGCTGGGACCGCTCGGCCCGGTCGCTCGCCGTCGCCCTGCCGGGCGCCGAGCTGCGGCCGGTCCCGGGCCAGGGCCCGCTGATGAGGCTCACGCTGGGCACGGACTTCAAGGAGGTCCGCCCGGTCCGCGCCCAGGACCCGGCCGCGGGGAAGGACCCCGCCAAGGCGGTCACGGGCGACCAGGTGCTCTGCCCGGAGAGCGCGTAGCGGCCGCGTGCGGCGGGGCCGGGGTCAGTCCTCGATGCCGTCGGCGATCCGCTTCTCGCGGAGCTCCATGATCGCGCGGCGGCGGGCCAGCCGGTGGGTGCGGCGGATCTGGGCCTCCTGGTAGCGCCGCTTGTCCCTCTCGGTCTCCGGGAGCACCGGCGGCACGCGCCGGGGCTTGCCGTCCTCGTCGACGGCGGCGAAGACCAGGTAGGCGCTGCCGACCTGGGTGGCGGGCGTGGACTCGTTCCAGCGCTCGGCCAGGACGCGCACGCCGACCTCCATGGAGGAGTGGCCGGTCCAGTTGCACTGCGCGCGCACGTGGACGAGGTCCCCCACCCGGACCGGGGCGAGGAAGGCCATCTCGTCCATCGACGCGGTGACGGCCGGGCCCCCGGAGTGACGGCCGGCGACCGCGCCGGCGGCGTCGTCCACCAGCTTCATGATCACTCCGCCATGGACGGTCCCCAGCAGGTTGGTGTCGCTCGCCGTCATGATGTGGGACAGCGTCGTGCGGGAAGCCGACGTGGGCTTGCCGGGTATGTCCGTCTCCGGGCTCCGGTCCTGAATGGTCATGTCCACCACTGTATGCCGGTCTGGACCGGGGAGCCGGACCGCACCGGCCGGAGGGTCCGCACCACTGCCCTCGCCGCCCGCCCGCGGCGTGATCCTTACTGCGTTCCGTAGCGTGTTCCGTACCGCCCGGAACGGTTTGCATCAGCTCTGCAACAGCCCTGCCCCGAACCCGTAGCCACCTGCCGGTCGCCTGGCAACCGGGGGCACACTCGTGCCATGAGCGATTGGCCGGATGGACGGACCGACGAGCGGCGGAGCCCGTACGGGCAGGGGAGCACCCGGCCCGAGCCGGAGGGTGCGCGCGCCATGCCGCACGTACGCCGTCCCGCACCGCCCCGTCAGTACCAGCCGTCCCCCGGCTACGACGACGGCCCCGTCGGCCGGCCGCCCGGCGCCGGGCACCCCGACGACGGCTACAACACCGGCCAGGTCTACGGGCACGGCGGTCCCGGCGGCCCGGCCCGCGGCAGCGGCGG
>NZ_JAGGOL010000144.1 GCF_018614525.1 Streptomyces sp. ISL-11 | reverse complement strand
GTCCGGGCCGGGGCGGGCGGCGGCGAGCAGGACGCGCCGTACGGCGCTGGGCGCGCCCCAGGCCAGGGCGAGCCGACGCTCCTCGGCCAGCAGCTCCGCGGATCCGGCGTCGTCCGGGCCCTGGGCGCGGGCGAGGGCGGCGGCCGAACGCCAGGGCAGCAGGGTGGGGTTGGCGACCTGGCGGGTGAGCAGGACGCGGCCGCACTCCAGGAGGTCGGCGAGGGCCTCGTCGCGCCGGCCGACGGCGAGCCGCTGCCGGCCGCGCGCGTACAGCAGGTAGGCCCAGGCCAGGCCGTCCTCGGCGCCGGTGGGGCGGGCCAGTTCCACGGTCCGCCCGGCGGCGGTGAGGTCGCCCTGTTCCAGGAGGACGAGTGTCCTGACGCCGACGAGGGCGGGTGCGGTCAGGGGGTGCCAGCAGTGCGGTGGCATGGCTTCCTGGGCGCGGTTCAGGGCCGCGGAGGCCGCTTCGGTGCGGCCTTGGTGCAGTTCGGCGAGGGCCTGGACGAGGTGGGCGAGTCCGGCGATCTGCCGGGCCCCGGTGTGTTCGGCGCGGACGAGGACGGCGTCCAGTGCGGCCTCGGCTCCGGCGAAGTCGTCCGTGAGGATCAGTGCGTGGCAGGCTGCCAGTTGGCAGGTCAGAGGGGTGGTGTCGCGGGCGAGGGGGGCGAGGGCGGCGTGGGCGAGATCGCGGGTGCGGGCGAGGTCGCGGCCGCGCAGGGCGCGGCGCCAGGCGGCGACGGCCGCTTCGGCGGGTTCGGCGGGCAGATCGGGCAGGGGGGCGGTGGAGGGCTGGTCCAGTTCGTGGGCGGCGCCCTGCCGGCTGTGCTCGGCGAGCCAGTACAGGGCGCGCAGCGCGGCCCGGTCGCGGCGGCCGAGGTCGGCGCGGTCCAGGACGTGGGCGATCAGGGGCTGTGCGGCGACGACGTCGCCGCGGGCGACGAGGAGTTCGGCGGCGAGCACCCAGGAGGGGCCGGCGGTGGCGTCGGCCGGGGTGAGCAGGGCGCGGCGCAGGTGCCGGTCGGCCGCTTCGGGCGAGGAGGGCAGCACCGCCGCGCTCAGCTCGGTGAGGATCCGCACCCGCGGGGCGGCCGGCACGGGTTCGCGCAGGGCACGTTGCAGCAGCCGGGCGGCGCCCGGCAGGTCGTGTGCGGCGCGGCGGCGGGCGGCTTCCCTGCGCAGGGCTTCCACGGCCCAGGAGGAGCCGATGACGCGGGCGGCGAGGAGCATCCGGGTCAGTCCGTCGTCGGGGACGGCCGCCCGGTGGGCGCGTTCGGCGGCGCGGGCGTAGAGCTCCTCGCGGCGTTCCGCGCCGAGGCCGGCGAGGACCGCTTCGGCGGCTCCCGGTTCGCGGAACGCGGGGCGTGCGCCACCGGTCAGCAGGCCGGTGCCGGAGAGGAGTTCCAGGGCGCGGGCGGCGCTCATGGTCCGGGGCTCCGCCAGGGCGCCGATCATGTCGGGGGGGCCGTCCTGTCCGCAGACGGCGACGGCGCGCAGGACGTCCTGGAGCTCCACGGGCAGGGCGGCGACGGTGCGGGCGGCGCGGCCGCGTACGGCTTCGGCGGCGCTGTCGGCCAGGTGCGGCAGGTGGTCGGGGCCGGGGTGCAGGCCGTGCCGGGCGAACCGGCCGATGACGGTGCGCAGGACCGCCGGGTTGCCGTCGGTGGCGCGCGCCGCGGCCTGGGCGAACGCGGGGTCGACGGCCCGCCCGTAGGCCCCGGCCAGCATGGCGCCGACGCCTGCCGGGGACAGCGGGGCGAGGGTGAGGGTGTGGGCGGTGACGGCGCGCTCGTCGGCGAGGGCGCTCAGCTCGATACGGCTCCCGTTCTCCGGTGTGGCTCCCGCCGCGACGCCGTGCGTGGTCAGCAGCAGCAGCGGGGCGCCGGCGAGCCGGCGGGCCAGCGCCCGCAGCCAGCGCCAGGAGTCCGGGTCGGCCCACTGGGCGTCGTCGACGGCGATGAGCAGGGGCCGGGTGGGGGCGGTGGTGAGGACGAGGCGGCACAGTTCCAGGGAGAGGTCGCCCCGGTCGGCGGTGAGGCGGGGTGCGGCCTGTGGTGCGAGGGTGGCGAGGAGCTGGCCGGCCACGCCGTAGCGCAGCCCGGCCTCCTCCCACGAGGCGTGGGCCGTGGCCGCTCGGACGCCGGCCCGGCCGGCGAGTTCGACCGCGCGGTCCAGCAGGGCGCTGCGGCCGGTGCCGGGCGGACCGTGGACCTCGACGGCGGCCGACCGTCCCGAGGCCAGCCCGCGCAGCAGGGTGCCCAGCACCTCCTGTTCGCGGTCCCGCTCGACGAGCGGCGCCGTCCCGCCGTGGCGGCCTGCGGTCACCGGCCACTGCCCCGCGTCCTCGGTTCTCCACTGCGACACCGGCCGCCTCCTAGCGGCCCGGCGCGTGCGCGCCGGCCGCCGGCCGCAGCCGGTCCGGGTGGTGGCCGTACGCGGCCGGCGGGTTCAGCGGGCCGAGGGTGGGGGGCAGGTCGGCGCGGCCGCGGACGTCGAGCTTGCGGTAGACGTTGGTGAGGTGCATCTCCACCGTGCGGGGGGTGATGAACAGCGCGTCGGCTATCTCCTTGTTGCTGCCCCCGCCCCGGGCGAGCACGGCGATCCGGCGCTCGCTGTCGGTCAGGGAGTCGACGGGGCTGGCCGCGAGCTGCGGCATCCGGCCGCCGGCGGCGACGAGCAGCTTGCGGGCGAGGCCGCCGAGGATGTGATAGCCGCAGCGGGTGGCCAGTTCGATGGCGCCGCGCAGGTGCCGGCGCGCTCCCGGGGTGTCGCCGTGGCGCAGCAGTTCGTAGCCGAGCTGGTACTGGGCCTTGGCCTGTTCGAGGCGGGCCGGTGAGGCGGCGAGGGCGTCGACGGCCTCCGCGAGGAGGTCGAGCCGGGCGCGGCCGTCGGCGACGACTCCGGCGGCCAGCAGGCCGAGGCCGATGCCGCGCGGTGTGCCCCAGCGCCGTACGCGCTCCTGGGCGTGTTCGGCGAGGTCGGCGGCGGCCGCGGTACGGCCCCGCTGGACGAGCGCGACGGTGGCGGGCAGCCACCACGGGGCGAGGACGGGGTTGGCCACGCCCGCCTCGTCCAGGCTGCGGCCGCAGCGCTGCCACAGTTCCAGCGCGCCGTCGAGGTCGCCGAGTTCGCGCCGGGCGCGGCCGCGGGCGTAGAGGTACTGGTGCCATTCCCAGATGTGCTGGTCCACGCCGCGCCGGCCGGCCCGGTCGAGAACGGTTACGGCCCGTTCGGCGTGGCCCTGGGAGAGCAGCGCGGCGCCGAGGGCGATGTAGGGCATGGGTGAGCAGCGGCTGCCGCTGCGCTCGGCGAGGTCGACGGCGGCGCGGGCGTCGACGGCGGCGGCGGTGACGTCGCCGGTGCCGTGCAGGGTGAGGGAGCGGCCCGCCAGCGCGGTGATGTGCATCCACGGTTCGTAGCGGGCCCGGCTGGCGGACAGCGAGCGGGCGAGCCCGGCCATGGCCTCGTCGACCTCGTCGGCGAGGGCGAGGACCAGGGACGCGCCGAGCACCCACCAGCCGGGGGGCGAGGACTCCTCGACCTTCAGGGCGCGGCGGGCCAGGGAGACGGCCTGCCGGGCGGGTCTGCCGTCCAGGGCCGCGAAGGCGCTCATGACGGAGAGCAGTTGGCGCTCGGCCGGGCTGTCGCCCCCGGGTACGGGCCAGGCGCCGGCGCGCTCGCGGACGCCGGCCATCACCGACTTCTCGTTGACGGCGGTGACGAGGAGGGCGGACGCGACGGAGGCGCGCAGTTCGGCGTCGGCCGGGGCGGGGTCGGGTCCGAGCTCCGCCTGGAGTCCGTCCAGGACGTCGCCGAGGACGCGGGCGGCGTCGGGGGCGTCGCGGGTGCCGAGGGCGGTCATCCCGTACTGGACGGCGACGGGGGCGGTGTCCCGCGGGCCGTCCGCGTCGTCGAGGGCCTGCCGGAGCTGCCACAGGGCGGTGGCGGGTGCCACCTGGGCGGAGGCGCGGGCGAGTTCGATGCGGACGACCTTGCGCTGGGCGTCGGTGAGGTCGGCGGCCAGGGCCCGGCGCAGGTAGCGCATGGCCGCGCGGGCGGTGTCCCGTCCGGGTGCCTCGGCGGCCGCGTCGCGCAGCACGGGGAGCATCCACGGCTCGGTGAGGTCCTTCAGGAGCACCAGCTGGTCGGCGATGTCGGAGGCGGGGCACCCGGCGTCGTTGAGCACCCGGGCGGCGCGGGTGCGCAGGGACTCCAGCTGGGGGGCGGTCAGGCCGGCGAGGACGGCCGGGCGGACGGCCTCGCGCATGACGAGGACGGGGTGGGGGCCGACGGGGCTCTCGGCGCCGATGACACCGTTGCGGCGCAGCGCCTCCAGCGCGGAGGTCAGGCGTCGGCCGGTGACGCCGGAGAGCGCGGCGAGCGGGTCGGGGCAGGCCCGTCCGAGGACGGCCAGGGCCCTGGCGACGGCCCGCTCGTGCGCCGGGCGGGCGGCGAGATGGGCCACCACGGAGGCGGCGACGAGGCCCTCACCGGCCTTGCGCACCCGGCGGGCGCCCGCGGCGTCGGGGCGGATGCCGGCGCCGCGCACGCCGGTGAGGAGTTTCCGGAGCAGGCCGGGGTTGCCACCGGTGACGTCGGCGCAGTGCCGGAGGAACGGTTCTTCCGGGGGGCGGCCGAGCGTACGGGCGACGACCTCGGCGGTGTCCCGCGGGCCGAGGGGGCCGAGGTCGAGGGGGCGGCAGCGGCCGTGGGCGAGGAGTTCGGCGAGGACGGGCTCGCCGGGGCCGCGGCACTCGGTGCGCTGGGCGAGGAGGACGAGCAGGGGCAGCGCGGTGGTCCGGCGCAGCACGAAGTCCATGCTGCGCAGGGACGTTTCGTCGCACCACTGGGCGTCGTCGAGGATCAGGGCCAGGGGGCCGGACGCCAGCAGGTCCACGAGGCGCCGGTGGACGCGGCGGTGGGCTGCGTGCGCGCCGGCGGCGGGGAGGCCGTGCGGATCCATGCCCAGCAGTTCGCGTACGTGGCGGCCCTCGCCGGTGTCCGCCTCGGTCGCGGCGCACCGGCGGACCCGTACCCCCTGGGAGGTCAGGCGTGCGGCGAGGGCGGACAGGAGGCTGGTCCTGCCGATGCCGGCCGGCCCGCGGACGAGGACGGCCTGGGCGCTTCCGCCGCGCGCCCGCGCGGCGTACTCTGCGAGGCTGCTCAGCTCGGCGGCGCGGCCGACGAGCTGCCCGGTGGCGTCGCCCTGGTCGTGTTCCTCGATGACCGCCACGGCGTTTCCTTCTTTCGTGAAGCCACGCTCGAGCTCCGGTGACCGACGTGACGGAAGACAGTTCCCAAAGGCGGCCTCCGGGGCCCGACTTGCACGATCAAGATCGGAAACGACGGTAACAGGGCAGGTGATGAGCACCCATCACCTTTGAGACAGAATGGCGGCCGCTCATGACCAAAGGTTGAACGGTGCGTCCATGTACGCCTACAGGGCGTGGCCTCCCCGCCCCCTTCTCGAAAATATGCCGAAACCGATCCGCGGCGGCGGGCGCTACACACGGCTGTCACACGGCTCCTGTACTCTGCACCGTTCGCGGCTTGCGCTTCGGCTCCGCCGGGTGCGCGAGTGTCGCGCGGGTCTCCCGCACCACCGCTGCGCGGCGGTGTCCTCAAACGCCGGACGGGCTGCTGCGCTGTGTCCTCAATCGCCGGACGGGCTTCATTGCGGCTGCGCCCAGCGGATTTCAGCCCGTCCGGCGCTTGAGGACACGCCCGCAGGGCGCCCGCCGCCGCAGGCGGCAAGGACGGCCCGCAGCCGAAGGCCCGCCAAACGCGCGAGCGTCGCCCCAGCCGGCGAGCGCCGAAAGGCCGCCCAGTCCTCCCGCACCACCGCTGCGCGGCGGCGTCCTCAAACGCCGGACAGGCTTGATTGCGGCTGAGCCCAGCGGAAATCAAGCCCGTCCGGCGTTTGAGGACACGCCCGCAGGGCGCCCGCCGCCGCAGGCGGCAAGGACGGCCCGCAGCCGTAGACCTGCCGGACGCCCCGGCACACAACCGCGTCGGCCGAGGCCGCGTTCTCGCGCAAAGACACGCGTCAGCGAATCGGCACACCCGACACCGTGCGGGCGATGACCAGCCGCTGGATCTCGCTCGTACCCTCGAAAATCGTGTAGATCGCCGCGTCCCGGTGCATCCGCTCGACCGGGTACTCACGGGTGTAGCCGTTGCCGCCGAGGATCTGCATCGCCTGGGCCGTGACCGTCTTCGCCGTCTCCCCCGCGAAGAGCTTGGACATCGACCCCTCCGCCGAGGTGAAGGGCTTGCCCGCGGTGGCCATCCAGGAGGCGCGCCACACCAGCAGGCGGGCGGCGTCGATGCGGGTGCGCATGTCGGCGAGTTGGAAGGCGACGCCCTGGTTGTCGATGATCGGGCGGCCGAACTGCACGCGGGTCCTGGCGTAGTCGAGGGCCACCTCGTACGCGGCGCGGGCGATGCCCACCGCCTGGGCGCCCACCGCCGGGCGGGACGCCTCGAACGTGGCCATCGCCGCGTTCTGCGAACCCGGGGCACGCTCGCCGCCGGCCCGCGCGCGCTCGCGGGCGCGGGCCAGCCGCTGATCCAGCTTCTCCTTGCCGCCGAGCAGGCAGTGGCCGGGGACGCGGACGCCGTCGAGGACGACCTCGGCCGTGTGGGAGGCCCGGATGCCGTGCTTCTTGAACTTCTGCCCCTGGGACAGCCCCGCCGTGCCCGGCGGAATGATGAAGGAGGCGTGGCCGCGCGAACCGAGGGCGGGGTCGACCACCGCGACGACGACGTGGACATTGGCGATGCCGCCGTTGGTCGCCCAGGTCTTGGTGCCGTTCAGCACCCATTCGTCCTTGGCCTCGTCGTAGACGGCGCGGGTGCGCATCGCCGAGACGTCGGAGCCGGCGTCGGGCTCGGAGGAGCAGAACGCGGCCACCTTCACGTCATTGGCGTCGCCGTACATCTGCGGGACCCATGTGCCGATCTGTTCCTCGGTGCCGTTGGTCAGGACACCGATGGCGGCGAGGCCCGTGCCGGCGATGGCGAGCCCGAGGCCCGCGTCACCCCAGAAGAGCTCCTCCAGGGCCATGGGGATGCCGAGCCCGGTGGGGTCGAAGAACTGCTGTGCGTAGAAGTCGAGCGAATAGAGCCCGATCTTGGCCGCTTCCTGGACGACCGGCCACGGGAATTCCTCCCGCTCGTCCCACTCCGCGGCGGCCGGACGCATGACGTCCGCCGCGAAGCCGTGGATCCAGTCGCGCACCCCCCGCTGCTCGTCGTCGAGCTCCATCCTGAACCCCGTCACGGCCGTCACAACCCCTCCCACCGCTTGTTACTCGTGGTAACGAGAGTATGTTACCCACTGGTACAAGTGTCAACGTGCTCGTCTCCCGATTCACTGAGTGGAGCCGGTGTTACGTTGCGCACGCGTGACGATTCGCAAGGGGCGGGGAGGCAGTCCTATGGAAGCCAGTCAGCGGGACGATCAGCAGCGGGCGGCGGAGCGGCGGCGCAAGGAGCTGTTGGAGGCCGCGGACCGGGTGGTGCTGCGGGACGGGCCGGGGGCGTCGATGAACGCCATCGCGGCCGAGGCCGGCATCACCAAACCCATCCTCTACCGCCACTTCGGCGACAAGGGCGGGCTCTACCGCGCCCTCGCCACGCGGCACACCGACGCGCTGCTCGCCGGGCTGCGCGCCGCGCTGGACGCCCCCGCCGCCCGCCGCGACCGGGTCGAGGCCACCCTGGACACCTATCTCGCGGCCATAGAGGCGCGACCGCAGGTCTACCGCTTCCTGATGCACCCGGCGGACGAGAGCCAGCAGACGGAGCAGGGCTTCGACGTGGGCCGGCACTCCGCGCCGCTGCTGCGGCGGCTCGGCGAGGAGCTGGCCGAGGTCATAGCCGAGCGGGTCGACCTCGGTCCGGGCAGCGAGGAGCTGGCCCGCGCCTGGGGTCACGGGATCGTCGGCATGATGCACGCCGCGGGCGACTGGTGGCTGCGCGAGCGGCCCTTCCCCCGCGCGCATCTCGTACGCCACCTCACGGATCTGCTGTGGGGCAGGCTCGCGGCGGCGGGTGACCTGCCGGGCGGTCCGGGGTTCTGACCCGGGGGTCTGGTCCTCGGTCGCCGGGCGGGCTTGTTCAAGCCCGTCCGGCGACCGAGGACACGCGGCGCAGCCGCGTCAGGCGGCCAGGCCCGCCCGGCGGACCGCGCGCAGCGCCCGATAGCGGCGGAAACCGGTGACGCGGTCCAGATACAGCCCACCGCCCAGGTGATCGCACTCGTGCTGCAAGCACCGCGCGAAGAACCCCGTACCCACGACCCGCACCGGCGCGCCGTCCGCCGTGAAGCCCTCCACCACCGCGTGGTCGAAGCGCTCGGTGCCCGCCTCGATGCCGGGCACCGACAGGCAGCCCTCGGGACCGCGGACGGTGATGCCGTCGGCCTCCACCAGACGCGGGTTGACGATGTGACCGAGGTGGCGGCGGTCCTCGTCGTCCGGGCAGTCGTAGACGAAGACGCGCAGCGGGACGCCGATCTGGTTGGCCGCGAGGCCCACGCCCCGGGCGGCGTACATCGTGGCGAACATGTCCTCGACCAGCTCCGCGAGGCCCGCGTCGAACTCCGTGACCTCCTCGCAGGGGGTGCGAAGTCCCGGATCTCCGAGCAGCCTCATGGGGCGTACGTGTCCTGAACCACCGGGAATCGAGCCTCTGCGCATGGGGTCAACCCTACGTTCCCCAGGCCGCGGGTTCGGGCCCACGGCCGGATCTCGATAGGCTGCTCCCCGACCGAAGCCTCCTGGCTGGCGATTCGGCGCGGAGGGGGCGTTCCACCGGCGGACCAGGGACAGGCGCGGCGCCGGATGCAAGGAGGATCTAGGACGATGTCAGGCAACACGGGGCCGCTGTCGCCGCGAGCCAAGCTGGCCGTGACGGCGGGCAAGGCTGCCGCGGCGGTGTCGCGAGCCGCGGGCCGCGGCAGCGGATCGGTGATCGGCGGCAAGGTCGCGCTCAAGCTCGACCCGGATCTGCTGGCCCGGCTGGCGACCCACCTGGACGTGGTCCTGGTGTCGGCCACCAACGGCAAGACGACCACGACCCGGCTGATCGCCGAGGCACTGCGGGCCAGCGGCCCGGTGGTGTCCAACGCGCTGGGCGCGAACATGCCGGCCGGCATCACCTCCGCCCTCGCGGGCGGCTCGGACGCGCGATACGGCGTGATCGAGGTGGACGAGAAGTACCTGGCGGGTGTCGCCCGGGACGTCTCGCCCAAGGCCATAGCGCTGCTGAACCTCTCGCGCGACCAGCTCGACCGGGCCGCGGAGACGCGCATGCTCGCCGAGAAGTGGCGTGAGGGTCTGGCCGGCACCAAGGCCGTGGTGATCGCGAACGCGGACGACCCACTGATCGTATGGGCCGCCTCCTCCTCACCGAACGTGGTGTGGGTGGCGGCGGGCCAGGAGTGGAAGGACGACGCCTGGTCGTGCCCGTCGTGCGGCGGTGTGATGCAGCGCCCGGGCGACGACTGGTTCTGCGGCGAGTGCGGCTTCCGCCGCCCGACCCCGAGCTGGGCGCTGTCGGGCGACTACGTCCTCGACCCGCACGGGTCGGCGTGGCCGATCCACCTGCAGCTGCCGGGCCGGGCGAACAAGGCGAACGCCACCACCTCGGCGGCCGTCGCGGCCACCTTCGGGGTGCCGCCGCAGGTGGCGCTGGAGCGGATGTACCAGGTGCAGGCGGTCGCGGGCCGGTTCGACGTGGTGTCGTTCCTGGGCCGTGAGGTGCGTCTGCTGCTGGCGAAGAACCCGGCCGGCTGGCTGGAGACGTTCTCGCTGATCGACGGGCCGCCGGCGCCGGTGATCCTGGGCGTCAACGCCCGCGGCGCGGACGGCACGGACACCTCCTGGCTGTGGGACGTGGACTACACGCGGCTCGCCGGGCACCCGATCTTCGTCATCGGGGACCGCAAGCTCGACCTCGCGGTGCGCCTGGAGGTCGCGGGCCTGGACTTCCGGGTCTGCGAGACGGTGGACGAGGCGGTGCAGTCGGCGCCGCCCGGCCGCATCGAGCTGATCGCCAACTACACCGCCTTCCAGGACGTCCGCCGCCGCGTCGGCAACTGACCCGCAAAAGGATTGTGAGCATGAGCCAGAACAGTCTGCGTGTGGTGTGGGTCTACCCCGACCTGCTCAGCACCTACGGGGACCAGGGCAACGTCCTGGTCCTGGAGCGCCGGGCGCGCCAGCGCCGCCTGGACGTCCAGCGGGTGGACGTCCGCTCCGACCAGCCCATCCCGACCTCCGGGGACATCTACCTGATCGGTGGCGGTGAGGACCGTCCGCAGCGGCTGGCGGCCGAGCGGCTGCGCCGCGACGGCGGCCTGAACCGGGCCGTCGCCAACGGCGCGATCGTCTTCTCGGTCTGCGCCGGCTACCAGATCCTGGGCCACGAGTTCATCAACGACCTGGGCCAGCGCGAGCAGGGCCTGGGTCTGCTCGACGTCGTCAGCACCCGCGGCGAGGGCGAGCGGTGCGTCGGTGACGTCCTGGCCGACATCGACGACCGGCTGGGGCTGCCGCCGCTGACCGGCTTCGAGAACCACCAGGGCATCACCCACGTCGGCCCGAACGCGCGCCCCTTCGCGCGGACGCGGATCGGCAAGGGCAACGGCACGGGCGACGGCACCGAGGGTGCGTACAACGACACCGTTTTCGGTACGTACATGCACGGTCCGGTCATGGCGCGCAACCCGCACATCTCGGACCTGCTGATCAAGCTGGCGCTGGACGTCAACGCACTGCCGCCGGTCGACGACCGCTGGTACGAGGCGCTGCGCAACGAGCGCATCGCGGCCGCGAGCCAGCCCTCGTAGCGGCCGTACAGACCGTATGACGGACGGTTGTGTTCCCCGCCACGTCCCACTTGTAGGGTGGCGGGGATCCAGCCGGACGACGGGGTCCGGTCACCGGCCCTGTTGTGAAGGTTCCCTGTCATGCGCATTGGTGTACTCACCTCCGGCGGCGACTGCCCCGGCCTGAACGCCGTCATCAGGTCCGTCGTGCACCGCGCCGTGGTCGACCACGGCGACGAGGTCATCGGCTTCCACGACGGCTGGCGCGGCCTGCTGGAGGCCGACTACCGCAAGCTGGACCTGGACGCCGTGGGCGGCATCCTCGCCCTCGGCGGTACGGTCCTCGGCTCCTCCCGGGTGCAGCCGGCGCAGCTGCGGGACGGTGTCGAGCGGGCCCGCGGCCATGTCGCCGACCTCGGCCTGGACGCGATCATCCCCATCGGCGGCGAGGGCACCCTCAAGGCGGCACGGCTGCTGTCGGACGCTGGACTGCCCATCGTGGGCGTGCCCAAGACCATCGACAACGACATCGCCTCGACCGACGTGACCTTCGGTTTCGACACGGCGGTCGGGGTGGCGACCGAGGCCCTGGACCGGCTGAAGACGACCGCCGAGTCGCACCAGCGGGTGCTGATCGTCGAGGTGATGGGCCGCCACACCGGGTGGATCGCCCTGCACTCGGGCATGGCCGCCGGTGCGCACGCGATCGTCGTCCCGGAGCGGCCCTTCGACATCGACGAGCTGACCGAGGTGGTCGGCCGGCGCTTCGAGGCGGGCAAGCGCTTCGCGATCGTGGTGGTCGCCGAGGGCGCCAAGCCGCGCCGGGGCTCCATGGACTTCGAGGTCGGCGGTACGGACGTGTACGGGCACGAGCGGTTCGCCGGGGTCGCCCGCCAGCTGGCCGGCGAGCTGGAGCGGCGCCTGGACAAGGAGGCCCGTCCGGTGATCCTCGGCCATGTGCAGCGCGGCGGCACGCCCACCGCGTACGACCGGGTGCTGGCGACGCGCTTCGGCTGGCACGCGGTGGAGGCCGTGCACCACCGGGCGTTCGGGATGATGACCGCGCTGCGCGGCACGGACATCTCCCTGGTGCCGCTGGCGGAGGCCGTCGAGCGGCTGAAGACGGTGCCGGAGGAACGGTACGCCGAGGTCGAGTGCGTGCTGTGAGCTGATCTCCCCTCCTGGACACGGAGCCGCCCCCGGCCGGAGCCCCGGCCGGGGGCGGCTCTACTCTGGTCCCGGCGCATTGGTGCGAAATGGGAGAGAGCGGATGGATCACAGCGGGCACGGCATGATGATGGACATGCCGCCGTTCACGCTGGGACGGGGTCTGCAGTTCAGCGGCGAACCCTTCTTCATGATCGGCTGCCTGCTCGGGCTGGCACTGTACGGCTGGGGCGTCGTCCGGCTGCGGCGGCGCGGTGACGCCTGGCCGGTGGGCCGCACGGTGGCGTTCGTCACCGGCGTGCTGACGGTGGCCCTGGTGATGTGCACCAAGCTGAACGACTACGGCATGGTCATGTTTAGCGTGCACATGGTCCAGCACATGGTGATCAGCATGCTCTCGCCGATCCTGCTGCTCCTCGGCGCGCCGGTGACGCTGACGCTGCGGGCGCTGCCTGCGGCCGGCCGCGGGCGCAAGGGCCCGCGCGAATGGCTGGTGGCGCTGCTGCACAGCCGCTACATGCGGATCATCACGCACCCCGCGTTCACGATCCCGCTGTTCATCGCCAGCCTGTACGCCCTCTACTTCTCGCCGCTCTTCGACTTCCTCATGGGGTCCAAGACCGGGCACATCGCGATGATGGTGCACTTCCTCGCCGTCGGCCTGGTGTTCTTCTGGCCCATCATGGGTGTGGACCCGGGCCCGCACCGGCCGGGCTATGTGATGCGGATGCTGGAGCTGTTCGCCGGCATGCCGTTCCACGCGTTCTTCGGCATCGCGTTGATGATGGCGTCCGAGCCGATGATCAGCACGTACAAGAACCCGCCGGCCTCCCTGGGCATCGAGGCACTGGCGGACCAGCAGGCCGGCGGCGGCATCGCCTGGGCGTTCAGCGAGATCCCCTCGATCGTGGTGCTGCTGGCCCTGGCGTACCAGTGGTACCGCTCCGAGCAGCGGCAGTCGCGGCGCTACGACCGTGCCGAGGACCGCAACGGCGACCGGGAGCTGGCGGACTACAACGCGTACCTGGCGTCCCTGCGCACGCGGGGGCAGTAAGCGGGATTCACCTGTACAGCGGTGTGGCGGCAGGGGCCGCGGCCGGGAGACGATGGTCTCCTGGCCGCGGCCCTCGCGCATTCCGGCGTTCCGGGTCGCCCTGAGGAGGTGCGGGGAATGCCCGGATCGACGAAGACGATGGCGGGGCTGACGGTGGGCGGCCTCGTCGCGGTGACCGCCTACACCGTGACGATAGGCAGCGACGGCTGGCTGTGGTTCGCCTGGGTGGCGCTGATGCTCATGACGATAGGCGCGCTGGTCGCGCGCGGTACGTGAGGGAGGCGGCGGTGGCGTGTCGTGCGCACCACCGCTGCGCGGCGGTGTCCTCAAACGCCGGACGGGCTGCTGTGCTGTGTCCTCAAACGCCGGACGGGCTGCTGCGCTATGTCCTCAAACGCCGGACGGGCTGAAGCGGCTGAGCCCAGCCGAATCAAGCCCGTCTGGGGGCACCTCCCAGCGGTAGCTGGGGGAGAGTGAGGACGCGCCCGCAGGGCGCCCGCCGCCGCAGGCGGCAAAGCCGGCCTGAGGCCGAAGACCCACCGGACACCCCCTAGAACCGAAAGACCGGCCCCGTCGCGACGTCCAGCGCACAGGAGTTGGGATAGGTCTTGCGCCAGACGACGGGCCGGCCGTCCCAGTCGCCCTCCGCCGTGGCGGTGACCGGGTCGTACTCCCGGGTGCACAGGTGCTTGTCGGCGGGCACCGCGTCCGGCTCGCCCTGGGCCCGGTGGAGCGTCGCGCACGCCTGCGCGGCGTGCGGGTGGTGTCCGCCGGCGGAGGGGCAGCTCAGCTGGGTGCCGCGGATCCAGGTGTTCTGGGCGCCGGAGACGGTCAGGAAGAGCCGCCCGTGCTCGGGGCTGTCGCCCGCGGCCACCGACGGCACGGCGAGGGCGAGCAGCGCGGCTGCGGTCGCCGCGGCTGCCACGGCGGTACGTACGGACATCGGTGCCTCCTGGGACGCGGGGGTGCCCGGTGCCAGGCCATCGCGCGTGGGGGCCGCCGGGCAAACGGGCGCACCGGGCCGTCGCCCGGCCGGCGGTACACGATCACCCGTCCGGCCCCGTGGGCAGGGCCACGGTACCGCCGCGGCGTCGGCCCGCCGACCGGCCGCGGCTCCGGACAGGCGCTCACACCCGCGTTGACCTGCGCCAAAACCGTTCGCCAAGTGCACGGGTGAATCCGTACCGTCGACTCCCGTGACAAGGAATCGCATATGAGCGCCCGGCTGCGCGGCATCGCCAAGGAGACCGAGGGGATCGTCGGGGGCGGGGGCTACACCACGCCCGGGGGCCGCCGGGTCGACCTCGGGGACGCGATCGCGGCGGCGGTGCGGGGGACGCGCCTGTACGGGCCGGAGCCGGTGGCCGTGGCCGGCGACGGGCCCGGCGCGGTGACGGTGTTCGAGGTGACCGGTGAGGGCAGCCTGGACGCGGCGCGGCGGCTGGCCGCCGACGGCCCGGTGGCGGTCCTCAACTTCGCCTCCGCCCGCAACCCCGGCGGCGGCTACCTCAACGGCGCCCAGGCGCAGGAGGAGGCGCTGTGCCGGGGCTCGGCGCTGTACACCTGCCTGCGCGAGGCCCCCGAGTACTACGCCGCGCACCGCGCCGACCCGAGCCCGTTCTACAGCGACCGGGTGATCCACTCCCCCGCGGTGCCGGTCTTCCGCGACGATCGCGGCGCACTGCTGGAAGTCCCCTTCCGCGCGGGCTTCCTGACTTCGCCGGCGCCGAACGCCGGTGTGATCGCCCGCCGGGACCCGGCCGCGACCGCCCGCGTCCCGGCGGCCCTGACGTCCCGCGCGGAGCGCGTCCTGGAAGTGGCCGCCACCCACGGCTACCGGCGGCTGGTGCTGGGCGCCTGGGGCTGCGGCGTCTTCCGGAACGATCCGGCGCGGGTGGCCGGGGCGTTCCACGGCCTGCTGACAGGGGCGGGGCGCTTCGCCGGCCGTTTCGAACGGGTGACGTTCGCGATCCTGGACCGGCGGGAGGATTCGCCGGTCCGCGGGGCCTTCCGCGAGGTGTTCGCGGCGCCCCGGCCGTAACGACCGGCCGCGCCCCGGTCCGTGGCGGACCGGGGCGCGGCAACGGTGGCTCGCTCCGGGATCAGCCCGTGGTGAGCTTCTTCAGCTGGGCCGTCTGGGGCCCGGTGTCCTCGGCCGGGATCTTCCAGCGGAACGTGTGGGCCGCGCCGTCCGTGTAGGTGAGGGTGCCGCCCCGCTGCGCGGTGCTGATGTCGAACGTCTTCGTCCGCCACTTCGACGCGCCGGCCTGGATGGGGCCGCCGCTGTCGAAGCCGTCCAGGAAGACGTCCGCCGCGGTGCCGTCGCCCGGGCCGACGGCCTGGCCGTCGGGGGTCAGCCACGACCAGCCGCCCCTCTGGAGCGGCGCCGTCTCCGCGGCGGCCGCGTCCGTCGTCGGGCGGACCTTGACCGTCACGATGACGAACAGGCCGTGCTCGGGCTTGTCGGTCTTCGTCTTGGTGGCGTGGACGACGCTGGTGGGCGTCAGCTCCAGGCGGCCTCCGCCACCGGCCCCGACCGTCTCCGCGCTCTTCCCCAGCAACAGGGTCTCGCCCGCGACCGAGGCGACGGGGGGCGACGAGGCAGAGCTCTTGGACGGCTGGGCTTTCGTCTCGCCGCTGCTGCAGGCGGCGACGGGCAGGACGGCGGCGATACAGACCGCGGCTATGACACTGGTGCGCATGGATCCCCTGAGATCTGAGTGGACCGACGCACCGTACCGCCGGTAACAACCCCTGGGCGGCCGACCTGCATGAATCGTGACCAGGCCGCTACCCCTTTGCGACCGGAGACCCTGGACACAAGGCGACATCACCCCATATAGAGCCTCACCAAGGCAACTCCACATCGGCGCGCCCGAAATACCCCATGTAAAAATCACGAGACCGACCTCGGCGCCGTTCCCTACAGTTGATCACGTCCAGGTGCGCAGGCGGGGGTTACTTCCACTTTTAATGGGGCGGTCGCGGGTTCGAGTCCCGTCGTCGACTTCGGGTCGGCGTAGCTCAGTTGGCAGAGCACCTTGTCACCTCCACCGACTTCGATCTCTGGACATCCGTCTTCGGACTGCACCTCCCGGTGCGCAGGCCGCGGCTACTTCTTCCCAACGAGTCCGCCGCGGCCGTCTTTCATCTCGGGAGGCACGGCGCCGGGGGTGCCCGGTGCGCAGGCTGCGGTTACTTCTTTGGTTGAGGCGCCTCACGGCGCCGCGGGCTTCGATACCCGCACGACCGCGGCCGACCCCGATCTCGGGCACCCCCCGCTGAAGCCTTCCCTCCACGTGAGGGGACCTTCCCATGGCACGCTTCAACACCCGCGCCGCCGGCCCGGCGGTGAGCTCGCCCGTGACCACGACCGGGGAGCGGGCAGCCACCCACGCGGGCGGCGCCGGCCACCTCCGCGACACCAAGTCCGAGCTCTTCCTGCTCGCGGTGACGAACATGGTCGGCACCGACACCTTCTACGAGACCGGCGGGCAGCGCGACGACCGTTTCACGCACCTCGTCCGGAAGCTCGCGACGGAGGATCCCGACTGGTGCCTGGAATTCCTGCGCTGGCTCCGAGGCCCCGGCAGCATGCGCACCGCCGCGCTCGTCGGCGCCGCGGAGTTCACCGCCGAACGGATCCTCAAGGAGGCCGCCGGCTACTCCCGGCAGGCCGTCGACGCGGTCCTCCAGCGGGCCGACGAGCCGGGCGAGATGCTCGGCTACTGGACCTCACGGTACGGGCGGACGCTTCCCAAGCCGCTCAAGCGCGGCATGGCGGACGCGGTCCGGCGCCTTTACGGCGAAAAGACGCTCCTCAAGTACGACACGGACTCCAAGGGCTACCGGTTCGGCGACATCCTCAATCTCGTGCACCCGTCGCCCGCCGCCGACAAGCCCTGGCAGGGAGACCTGTTCCAGCACGCCCTCGACCGGCGCAAGGGGCGTGATGAGGAGATCCCGCCGTCGCTGGGGATGGTGCGCGCCCGCCAGCAGCTCCTGTCACCCGGCGGCTCGGCGGAGAGCCGCCGGCTGCTCCTCTCCACAGCGGAAGGCCGTCGGCGGCTCCACGAGGCCGGCATGACCTGGGAGTCGCTGGCCGGCTGGCTCCAGGGCCCGATGGACCGGGCCGCGTGGGAAGCGGTCATCCCGTCCATGGGATACATGGCGCTGCTGCGGAACCTCCGGAACTTCGACGAGGCCGGGGTCAGCGACGAGGTCGCCGAAGCCGTGTGCCGCAAGCTCGCCGACCCCGAGCAGGTCGCCCGGTCCCGGCAACTGCCCATGCGGTTCTACTCGGCGTACAACGCCGCCCCCTCGCTCCGCTGGGGCCACGCCCTGGAGAAGGCGCTCACCGCCTCGCTGGGGAACATCCCCGTGCTGACCGGCCGCACGCTGGTGCTCGTCGACACGTCCACTTCCATGGAAGCCGGGTTCTCCCGCGACGGCTCGCTCAAGCGCTGGGACGCCGCGGCCCTGTTCGGGCTCGGCCTCGGCCGGCGGTGCGACCGGGCGGACGTCGTGTCGTTCTCCAGCGCCCGCCGCTACGTGAGCGACGAGCCGGGCGCGCGGACCAAGCCGTTCCCTCTCGACCGCGACGAGCCGCTGCTGCGAGCGGTGGGGCGCTGGAAGGACGGGGGCTGGTTCCTGGGCGGCGGCACCGACACCGCCGCGGCGCTCCGCCAGGAGTACAAGGCGCACGACCGCGTCGTCATCGTCACCGACGAGCAGGCCGGTCACGACGTCCACGAGGTCACCCGCTCCATCCCGGGGACGACCCCGATGTACACCTGGAACCTGGCCGGCTACCGCACCGGTCACGCCCCGTCCGGCGGCCGGAACCGGCACGCCTTCGGCGGGCTCACGGACCAGGCGTTCCGCATGATCCCCCTGCTGGAGTCGGGTCGCGACGCCCACTGGCCCTGGGAGACCGTCACCACCGACTGACGCGGCCGCCGGGCTCCGCACGCGAAGAGCCGCACCCCCGTCCTGTACGGACCGGGGTGCGGCTCTTCACTCGTACGGCGAATCGCCGGCCGGGACTACTTGGCCGCGGCGGCCTTCGGCTGCGGGGTGGCGTGCGGGGCGCACGTCACGTCCTTGGCGTCGACCTTGCCGTCGAGGAGGTAGGCGTCGACCCGCGAGTTGATGCAGGGGTTGACGAGGCCCGTGACGCCGTGGGAACCGGCGCCCTTCTCGGTGATCAGGCGGGAGCCCTGGAAGCGCTTGTGCAGCTCGACCGCGCCGACGTACGGCGTGGCGGCGTCACGGTCGGACTGGACGATCAGGGTCTGCGGCAGACCCTTGTGGGTGGTGACCTCCAGCGGGTTCTGCTGGGGGGCCTTCCACGTGGCGCAGGGGAGGTTCATCCAGGCGTTGGCCCAGGTCATGAACGGGGCCTTCTCGTGGATGCGGGTGTTGTCCCGGTCCCACTTCTTCCAGCTGGTGGGCCACTTGGCGTCGGCGCACTCGACCGCGGTGTAGACGGCGTTGCTGTTCTCCGAGGCGATGTTGCCCGCCGTGTTGGCCAGGTCCGGGCCGGCGGCCTCGATCAGCGGCTTCTCGTCACCGGCGACGTACTTGCTCCAGGTCTCGGCGACCGGCACCCAGGAGGAGTCGTAGTACGCGGCACCCTGGAAGAAGTTGATCAGCTCGGCCGGGCCGACGACCCCGCCGATGGGCTTCTTCTTGGCGGTGGCCCGGATCTTCTCCCAGCCCTTCTGGACCTCGGCCTGGGTCTTGCCGAGGTGGAAGACGGAGTCGTACTTGGCGACCCACGCCTCCCAGTCCTTGAAACGGCCCTCGAAGGCGACGTCCTGCTCGAGGTTGGCCTCGTACCAGATGTTGTCCTGCGCGGGGTTGACGACGCTGTCGACGACCATGCGGCGGACGTGGTTCGGGAAGAGGGTGCCGTAGACGGCGCCGAGGTAGGTGCCGTAGGAGACGCCCAGGTAGTTGAGCTTCTTCTCACCGAGTGCGGCGCGGACGACGTCGACGTCGCGGGCGGTGTTGGGGGTGGTGAGGTACGGCAGCAGGCTGCCGCTGCGCGCGGCGCAGCCGTCGGCGTACTCGCGGGCCAGCTTGCGCTGGGCGCGCTTGTCGGCCTCGTTATCGGGCACCGGGTCGGCCTTGGGCGCGGCGACGAACTTCTGCGGGTCGATGCAGGAGATCGGCGCGGAGTGGCCCACGCCACGCGGGTCGAAGCCCACGAAGTCGTACGCCTTCGCGGTCTTGGCCCACAGCGGGGCCTTGGTGGTGATGCGCTTCGGGAACCTCATGCCCGAGCCGCCGGGGCCACCGGGGTTGTAGACGAGGGCGCCCTGGCGCTCCTGGGCGGTACCGGTGGAGCGGGCCCGGTCCACGGCGATCTTGATGGTGCGGCCGTTGGGCTTGGCGTAGTCGACGGGAACCGTGACGTAGCCGCACTCGATGGGCTTCTCCAGGCCCCAGTCGGCCGGGCACTCCTGCCACTTGATGCCGGCCTTGGCGGCCTTCTCGGCGGCGACGCGCGCACCGCGCGCCTCGGCGGCGCCGCCCGGCACGCGCTCGCCGGCGCTGGCTGCCGGGGCGGTCAGGAACCCGGCCACCAGCACGCCGGTCACGACCGTGCCGGCCGCGCCGAGTATGGATGTAGATCTCACGTAGGAATCCCCCTGCTGGGTACGCCGCTTGGCGCGGCGATGATCGCAAGTACTGCTGGTCGGATCCTTCCGTCTCCCTTGCCACAAAGGACAGGTCGTACGGGTGTTCTTTACTAATCTGTAAGGATGACGACATGACGGGCGACACATATGGCGTCGCCCATCACCGCCGTATCACCCGGTCCCCACACCGACATTTGCCGCGAAGACCTCGATTCCGAGCATTCCTCGCAGCTTCAGGCCGTCCGGTGCCACCGCGCTCACCACGGCCGCCGGGCCGGCGAGCGGCATGACCGCGGCGGTCGCCCCGAGGGGCCGCGCCACCACCGGCTTCTCCACGAAGTCCGGGTCGACGACCAGGAGTTGACCCACCGCCCGGTGCCCGCCCAGGACCGCGCCGCCGTCCCAGCCGGGCGCCCCCGGCCCGTACGCCAGCTCCTGGTCGAACAGCGTGCGCCCCGCGCGGCGTACGGTCAGCCGGGCGCTCAGCCTCCCCGGCGGCTCGTCCGCCCGGCCGAGGATCTGCTCCTCGCGGAGCACCAGCCGCGCGGTCGGGGCGAGATCGACGCGCGTGGTCGTCCGCAGGTCGCTGCCGTGCGCGGAGATCAGCGGCTCGGGCAACCAGTGCAGCGTGGCGCCGTCCCCGACCCGGATCCGGGTGTCGTACGTGGCCGGGGCGCCGGTGCGGCCGGGCAGCGCGATGGTGGCGGCCGTGGTGGTGAAGGTCAGCTCGGCGCCTTCGCCGACCTCGGCGGTGAGGGCGAGGGCGTCGCCGCCCAGGGGCGCGCTCATCGCGCCGACGAGCGCGACCCGCGCCCGTGGCCCGTACGGGCGCAGCCGGCGCAGCGCGAAGGGGCCCGCGCCGTCGAGCACGGGCAGCGCGGTGCCGCCCCTGCCGTCCGCCTCGGCGACGATCCGGGCGGCGGCCCGCAGGCCGGAACCGGATGGCGGGGCGGCGGTCACGGCGCGGCGGTCCAGGCGGCGAGCCGCTCCCGTACCCACGCGGCAACCGGTTCCACGCCGCCCTCGGCGGCGAGGGAGGTGAAGGCGACGGGCAGGTCGCCGCGCTGGGCCTCGGCGTCGCGGGCCATGCCCTCCAGGTCGACGCCGACGTAGGGGGCGAGGTCGGTCTTGTTGACGACGAGGAGGTCGGCGGTGGTGACGCCCGGGCCGCCCTTGCGGGGGATGTCGTCGCCGCCGGCGACGTCGATGACGAAGATCTGCGCGTCGACGAGGCCCTTGGAGAAGGTCGCGGTGAGGTTGTCGCCGCCGGATTCGACGAGGATCAGGTCGAGGGGGCCGGCCCCCGAGGAAGAAAACACAGCCTCCAGGTCCTCCACCGCTTCGAGGTTGGCGGAGATGTCGTCGCGGATCGCGGTGTGCGGGCAGGCGCCGGTCTCGACGGCGGTGATGCGCTCGGGCGGCAGGACTGCGTGGCGCAGCAGGAACTCGGCGTCCTCGCGCGTGTAGATGTCGTTGGTGACGACGGCTATGGACAACCGATCGCGCAGCAGCCGGCAGAGCGCGGCGACGGTCGCGGTCTTGCCGGAGCCGACAGGGCCGCCCAGGCCGATCCGCAGGGCGCGGCGGGTGCCGTCGGGGCGGTGGGGGTCGGCGGCGCTGTAGCTGTGGCGGTGGGGGAAGGTGAGGTTGTCGTGGTCGAGGTGCATGGTGATCCTCCAGAGTGTTGAGGTCCGCCGAAGGGCACGGGCCCCGGCCGTTATGAGGCGAAGAGCCGTACGGGCCAGGCGGCGTGCTGTTCGGCGGTGATGTCCAGGAGCGGTGCGGAGGCCGCCGGGAGGGCGTCCGGACCCTCGTACAGGGCCCGCCGGGCGGCCTCGGCAGCCCGGGTGGCGGCCTCGTCGAGTTCGGGCGCGAGGCGGGCCAGGACCGCGGTGGCGTCGAACGGGTCGAGGCTCAGCAGCCGTACGACCGCCGTGGCGGAGCCGCTGACCGACTCGTAGACGGTGGCGTACGCGGCGTCCAGGGACCCGAGTCCGGCGGCGCGGGCGGCGAGGCCGAGGACGACCGGCTGGTGCGCGCCGCGCGGCCGGGCGGCGGCGAGCGCGTCCAGTTCGGGCGAGGGCCACGCCGAGCGTGCGGCGCGCATCATCTGACGGCCGAGGCGGCGGGCGGCGGCACGCAGGGCGGGTGCGGGG
>NZ_JAGGOL010000143.1 GCF_018614525.1 Streptomyces sp. ISL-11 | reverse complement strand
CGCCGCCCTCGCCGCCGCCGCGGTCTGGGGCCCCCGCCTGCCCGCCCGGCCCCTGCGCCGCACCCTCGCGGCGACCGGCCGCACGGTGCTCGTACCCTTGCGGCGCCTGCATTCGGGGCACCTCGGCGACTACGTCACCTGGCTCGTGGTCGGCATGGCCGGCCTGGTCGTCGCCGTGGGGCTGCAGACGACGTTGCTCACACCTTAGGGCGCGGGTTTGGCGTGGCACCTGTCGGCTCCGTACAGTTCTTCGAGGCTTGCAACAGATCTGAGCTTCACTCGATCAGAAGAACTGGGAAACGACACCGCCGATGACGGTCACTGAAGAAAGCCGCGACGGCGCAGCCCTCCGCGCGGGCATCGACCCGGAGCGCATGGCGACCTGCCTGAGCGTGCTGGAGGAGCTCGACGAACTGCCGGTCGACCACCCGCAGGCGATCGAGATCCGGCGCGCCACCTCCGGCATCTACCGCACGGTCAAGCAGCGCCGCCGCCAGGAGCGGCGCGCCGCCAAGACCGCCAACGACAGGGCCGTCACCGAGGCGACCGCCACCGGCGCCGCGGACCGCATCGACGACGAGACGCGCGGCATCCCGCTCGCCGCCACCTCCGCTGCCCAGATCGTCGGCATCCTGGAGCGCCCGCGCTCCTGCTACATCTGCAAGTCCCGCTACACCGAGGTCGACGCGTTCTACCACCAGCTGTGCCAGCCGTGCGCCGCGGAGAACCGCGCCCGCCGCGACGCCCGCACGGACCTGACCGGCAAGCGCGCCCTGCTCACCGGCGGCCGCGCGAAGATCGGCATGTACATAGCCCTGCGGCTGCTGCGGGACGGCGCGCACACCACCGTCACCACGCGCTTCCCCAACGACGCCGTCCGGCGCTTCAAGGCCATGCCGGACAGCGCGGACTGGCTGCACCGCCTGAAGATCGTCGGCATCGACCTGCGCGACCCCGCGCAGGTCATCGCCCTGGCCGACTCCGTCGCCGCCGAGGGCCCGCTCGACATCCTGATCAACAACGCCGCCCAGACCGTGCGCCGCACCCCGGCCGCGTACCGCGAGCTGATCGCCGCCGAGGCCGCCCCGCTGCCCGCCGGTGAGCTGCCCGCCTCCATCGTCTTCGGCGCCTTCGGCAGCGGCGCGCAGCCCGCCCTGCCCGCCCCCGCCGGCAGCGGCCACGACGAGCTCACCCCGCAGGCGCTCACCGAACTCGCGCTGACCAGCGGCTCCGCCTCGCTCGCCCGCGTGGAGGCCGGCACCGCGATCGACGCCGGCGGCCTCGTGCCCGACCTGGACCCCACGAACACCTGGATCCAGAAGGTCGGCGAGGTCGACCCGGTCGAGCTCCTCGAAGTGCAGCTGTGCAATGTCACCGCGCCGTTCGTGCTGGTCAGCCGCCTGCGCCCGGCCATGGCCGCGTCGACGGCCCGCCGCAAGTACGTGGTGAACGTCTCCGCCATGGAGGGCGTCTTCAGCCGCGGCTACAAGGGCGCGGGCCACCCGCACACCAACATGGCCAAGGCCGCCCTCAACATGCTCACGCGCACCAGCGCCGACGAGATGTTCGAGTCCGACGGCATCCTGATGACCGCCGTCGACACGGGCTGGATCACCGACGAGCGCCCGCACCCCGACAAGGTGCGCCTGGCCGAGGAGGGCTTCCACGCCCCGCTCGACCTCGTCGACGGCGCCGCCCGCGTCTACGACCCGATCGTCCGCGGTGAGCAGGGCGAGGACCTCTACGGCTGCTTCCTCAAGGACTACGCGCCGGCTGGCTGGTAACCCCGCCGGACACCTCGTTCGAAACCGCCCGCCCGGGACCGCCCGGACGGGCGGTTTCGCCGTACCGGGCCCGTACGGCCACCGGCGCCCGCCCGCCGCCCGCACCCGGAAGGACCACTCCCGCCTGGCGCGAACCGTTCCCGGCGGGAGAGCGTGGACCCCATGGACGCCACAGTGAACGGCCACGACCTGGCGGACGGCGACAGCGGGGACGGCCCGCCGGCCCGCGTGCTGGTCGCCGGGGCCACGGGCTACATCGGCGGCCGCCTCGTCCCCGAGCTCCTCGACGCCGGCCACCGGGTGCGCTGCCTGGTCCGCGACCCGGGGCGGCTGCGCGACCAGCCCTGGGCGGCCCGCGTCGAGGCCGCCCAGGCGGACGTGACCCGCCCCGACACGCTCCCCGCCGCCATGAAGGACGTCGACGTCCTCTACTACCTCGTGCACGCGCTCGGCACCGGCCGGGACTTCGAGGAGACCGACCGGCGGGCCGCGCTCGCCGTCGGGCGCGCCGCGAAGGCCGCGGGCGTACGGCGCATCGTCTACCTCGGCGGCCCGGCACCCCGCCAGGTGCCCGAGAGCCACCTCTCCCCGCACCTGCGCTCGCGCGCCGAGGTCGGACGCATCCTGCTCGCCAGCGGCGTCCCCACCGCCCAGCTCCGGGCCGCGGTCGTCATCGGTTCCGGCTCGGCCTCCTTCGAGATGCTGCGCCACCTCACCGAACGCCTGCCCGTGATGGTCACCCCCACCTGGGTGCGCACCCGCGTCCAGCCCATCGCCGTCCGCGACGTCCTGCGCTATCTCCTGGCCGCCGCCCGGCTGCCGGCCACCGTCAGCCGGAGCTTCGACATCGGCGGCCCCGACGTGCTCACCTACCGCGGGATGATGGACCGCTACGCGGCCGTCGCCCGCCTCCCGCGCCGCGTCGTCCTGCCCGTACCGGTGCTCACGCCCGGGCTCTCCAGCCTCTGGGTCGGCCTGGTCACGCCCGTGCCCGGCGGCCTCGCCCGGCCGCTCGTGGAGTCCCTGCGGCACGAGGTGGTGTGCCGCGAGCACGACATCGCCCGCTACGCACCGGACCCGCCGGAGGGCCTGATCGGCTTCGACGAGGCCGTACGCCTGGCCCTCCAGCGCGTACGGGACGCGGACGTCGCCACCCACTGGTCCTCCGCGTCCCTGCCCGGCGCCCCCAGCGACCCCCTGCCGTCCGACCCCGACTGGTCCGGCGGCAGCCTCTACCAGGACCGCCGGGAGCTGGCCGTCGACGCGCCGCCCGACGCCCTGTGGCGCGTCGTCGAGGGCATCGGCGGCAGGAACGGCTGGTACTCCTTCCCGCTCGCCTGGTCCCTGCGCGGCCTGCTCGACCGCCTCTTCGGCGGCGTCGGCCTGCGCCGGGGCCGCCGCGACCCGCACGCGCTGCGGGTCGGCGACTCCCTCGACTTCTGGCGGGTGGAGGAGGTCGAGCCCGGCCGGATGCTGCGGCTGCGCGCGGAGATGCGGCTGCCGGGCCTGGCCTGGCTCGAACTGTCCGTCAGCCCCGACGGCCCGGCCCGCGCCACCTACCGCCAGCGGGCCCTGTTCCATCCCCACGGGCTGGCCGGGCACGCGTACTGGTGGAGCGTGGCCCCCTTCCACGCGGTGGTGTTCGGCGGCATGGCCCGCAACATCGCGCGGCGCGCGAAGACGGGCGGGGCGGGTCCGTGAACCCGACCGTGGCCGGCGGATAGTGTGAGCGGGCGGCTGCGGGCCGTGTCGTGCGCACCACCGCTGCGCGGCGGTGTCCTCAAGCGCCGGACGGGCTTGTTTCGGCTGAGCCCAGCCACAATCAGCCCGTCCGGCGTTTGAGGACGCGCCCGCAGGGCGCCCGCCGCCGCAGGCGGCAAAGACGGCCCGCCCGCCGCAGGCGGCCACGCGGCAAAGACGGCCCGCAGCCGAAGATCCGCCGGACACGGCCTGGTTCACCCTCCTGCCAACAGCCCCCGCACCGCGTCGAGCGTCGCCGGCAGGGACTCCGCCGCGATGCCGCCTCCCTGGGCGACATCCGCGGTGCCGCCACCCCGCCCGCCCAGCAGGGACTTCACCAGCGTCGCGGCCGACAGGCCCGCCGCGCGGGCCGCCGTGTTGAGCGCGATCGTCACCACCGCCCTGCCTCCCGCCTCGGCTCCGATCACGGCCACGCCCGGCCGGGCCTCCGGCAGCCGGTCGCGTACCGCCAGGGCGAGTGACCGCGCGTCGCCGTCCGTGGTCGCCGTGACCGTGACGGTCCCGTCGACGTCGGTCGCGGCGGCGGCGAGCTCCGCCGCCCGGCCGAGCGTCGCGCGCTGCCGCAGTTCCTCCGCGGCCTGGTCGGCGGCCTTCAGCCGGTCGAGCAGGACGGCCACCCGGTCGGCGAGCCGCGCGCGCGGTGCCTGGAGCTGCTCCGCGAGGCGGGCGACGAGGTCGCGCTCGCGGGCGAGGTAGCCGAAGCCCTCGACGCCGACCGCGGCCTCCAGCCGGCGCATGCCCGCGCCCACCGAGGACTCGCCGGTCAGCGCGACCAGCCCGATCTGCGAGGCGTGCGCGACGTGCGTGCCGCCGCACAGCTCGCGCGACCACGCGCCGCCGATCTCCACGACCCGCACCCGCTCGCCGTACGTCTCGCCGAACAGGGCGAGCGCGCCCAGCTCCTTGGCCTCCGGCAGCGTCATCCACCGGGCGTCGACGGGCAGATCGCGGCGCAGGGCGCGGTTCGCGGCCTCCTCGACCTCGCCGCGGGCGGCCGGGCCGAGCGCGCCGCGCCAGGGGAAGTCCAGGCGCAGATAGCCGGGGCGGTTGTACGAACCGGCCTGGAGCGCCGTCGGGCCGAGCACCTGCCGCAGCGCCGCGTGCAGCACGTGCGTGCCGGAGTGGGCCTGGCGGGCGCCCAGCCGCCACTCGGCGTCGACGGCCGCCCGTACGGCGTCGCCCACGGCCAGCTCGCCGGCGGTCACCCGCACCTGATGGGCCACCAGCCCCGGCAGCGGCCGCTGCACGTCCAGCACCTCGGCCTCCACCGAGGCCCCGGTCAGGACGCCCGCGTCGCTCTCCTGGCCGCCGGACTCGGCGTAGAAGGGGGTGCGGTCCAGGACGACGGTGGCGATCTCCCCGGCCCGTACGGACGTCAGCGGGCCGGCCGGGCCCAGCAGGGCCAGCACCGTGGAGTCCGTCAGCAGGGTGTCGTAGGCCCGCCAGTCCGTCGGGCCGTGCGCGTCCAGCACCGACCGCAGCGCCGAGGTGTCGAGCGCGCCGCCCGACTTGCGGGCGCGGGCGTCCGCGCGGGCGCGTTCGCGCTGCTCGGCCATCAGGGCGGTGAAACCGTCGCGGTCGACCTCGACGCCCTGCTCCTCGGCCATCTCCAGCGTCAGGTCGATCGGGAAGCCGTAGGTGTCGTGCAGCAGGAACGCCTGCTTGCCGGGCAGCAGATGGCCGCCCTGCTTCCTGACCTCGGCCACCGCCGTGTCGAGCACGGTCGTGCCCTGGCGCAGCGTGGAGCGGAAGGCGTCCTCCTCGGCGTACGCCTGCTGGGCGATGCGGTCGAACTCCCCGGCCACCTCCGGGTAGCTGTGGGCCATGCGGTCCCGGGCGGCCGGCAGCAGCTCCGGGAGCGCCGGGTCCTGGTACCCGAGCAGGCGCACCGACCGGACGGCGCGGCGCAGGATGCGGCGCAGGACGTAGCCGCGGCCCTCGTTGCCGGGCGCGGTGCCGTCGGCGAGCAGCATCAGGGCGGTACGGACGTGGTCGGCGACGACGCGCAGCCGGACGTCGGCCTGGTGGTCGGCGCCGTAGCGCACACCGGTCAGCTCGGCGGCACGGTCGAGGACGGGCCGGGTCTCGTCGATCTCGTAGAGGTTGTCGACGCCCTGGAGCAGGGTGGCCATGCGCTCCAGGCCCATGCCGGTGTCGATGTTGCGGCGGGGGAGCTCGCCGAGGATCGGGTAGCCGGTCTTCCCGCCGCCCTCGCCCCGCTCGTACTGCATGAAGACGAGGTTCCAGAACTCCATGTACCGGTCCTCGTCGACGGCCGGTCCGCCCGCCCGGCCGAGGGCGGGCCCACGGTCGTAGTACAGCTCCGAGCAGGGGCCGCACGGGCCGGGGACGCCCATGGACCAGAAGTTGTCCTCGTCGCCCCGGCGCACGACGCGCTCCGGCGGCAGCCCGATGCGCCGCCACAGCTCGGCGGCCTCGTCGTCGGAGTGGCGCACGGTCGCCCAGATGCGGTCGGGGTCGAGCCCGTACCCGCCCTCCGCGACGGGGGAGGTGGAGAGCTGCCAGGCGTAGGAGACGGCCTCCTCCTTGAAGTAGTCGCCGAAGGAGAAGTTGCCGTTCATCTGGAAGAACGAGCCGTGCCGGGTCGTGCGGCCGACCTCCTCGATGTCGAGGGTCCGCACACACTTCTGCACGCTGGTCGCGCGCGGCCACGGCGGCGCGGCCTCACCCGTCAGGTACGGCTTGAAGGGGACCATGCCCGCGTTGACGAACAGCAGCGTGGGATCGGGCGTGGGCAGCGGCGCGCTGGGGACCACGGTGTGACCCCGCGCGGCGAAGAAGTCGAGGAAGCGGCTGCGGATGTCGGCGGTACGCATGTGCCCTCCGGGCGGGTTCGATGGTCGTGGCCGGTCCGGCACCGGACGCCGGCGTCGTGGGGTACGTGCCGTCGCGGCGGAGTATTCCCTCGCGGGGGTCCTTCGGGGGTACGGGGCCGGTTGGCGTGTCGCGCCACGGGACGGCTCGCACCGGGCTGTGCCGGGGGCTGCGGTGCCGGGTCCGGCGTGCCGGCCCCAGCCCGCCGGGGAGCGGTCGGGCAGGGCCGAACCGCCCGGTCGGGGCGTGCGGCGCCCCGCACATCCCCGCCGCGACGCCGCGTCGTTCGACCGGGCACCCACCCGCGACGAAGGGGCACGGACCTGGCAGCCCGCGCTCCTACGCCACTCGTGCCCCGCGCGCGACGGGATGCAGCGCCGCGTACTCCAGCGGAGCGGACGGGTCGATCGACACGTCCAGCGGCGCCGGCTCCGCCCCCGCCCGTACGAGGAGGTCGCCGACCGCGGCGATCATCGCGCCGTTGTCCGTGCACAGCCGCATCGGCGGTACCCGCAGCTCGATGCCCGCGGCCTCGCAGCGGGACTGGGCCAGCGCCCGTACGCGCGAGTTCGCGGCCACGCCGCCGACGATCACCAGGGTGCCCACGCCGTGGTCCCGGCACGCGGCGACCGCCTTGCGGGTGAGGACGTCGGCCACGGCCTCCTGGAGGGAGGCCGCGCCGTCCGCGACGGGCAGGGGCCGCCCGGCCGCCCGGTGCTGCTCGGCCCAGCGCGCGGCGGCCGTCTTCAGACCCGAGAAGGAGAAGGCGTACGGGTCGTCGCGCGGCCCGGTGAGCGGCCGCGGGAAGGCCACGGCGCGCGGGTCGCCCTCGCGCGCCGCCCGGTCGACGGCGGGACCGCCGGGGTAGGGCAGGCCGAAGACGCGGGCGACCTTGTCGAAGCACTCGCCGGCCGCGTCGTCGAGGGTGTCGCCGAGGTGGACGATCGGGTCGCGGGCCAGGTCCCGTACGAGCAGCAGCGAGGTGTGGCCGCCGGAGACGATCAGCACCATGCACGGGTCGGGCAGCGGACCGTGCTCCAGGGTGTCGGCGGCCACGTGCCCGGCGAGGTGGTGCACTCCGTACAGCGGCACCCCCAGCGAGTACGCGAAGCCCTTCGCCGCCGCGACGCCGACCTGGAGGGCGCCGGACAGGCCGGGGCCGGTCGTCACCGCGACCGCGCCGATGTCGGCCATGGTCAGCCCCGCGTCGGCCAGCGCGGCGTGGACGACGGGCGCCGCCGCGTGCACGTGCGCGCGGGCCGCGATCTCCGGCACGACGCCGCCGAAGCGCGCGTGCTCGTCCATGCTGGAGGCCACCGCGTGACCCAGCAGCTTTCCGTCCCGGACCAGACCGGCGCCGGTCTCGTCGCAGGACGACTCGATACCCAGCACCACCGGTGAACGCGTCACGACACGCCTCCTGCCTTTTCTAAGTAAGTGCACATCCTATGCAACAAGCCCGGGCGAGGTCCCGGCCGTGGGGTCGTCCCCGCAGGTCAGTAGAGTTCCCGTGCCCTGTCCCCTCGCCGCACCCCGAGGTACGCCCGTGAGCTCCGCCCCCGTGACGGTCGTCGGCATCGGCGCCGACGGCTGGCCCGGCCTCGCCCCCGGCTCCCGGGAGGCGCTGCACCACGCCGAGGTGATCATCGGCGGCCCGCGCCAGCTCGCGCTGCTGCCGCCGGACTGCGCGGGCGAGCGCGTCGCCTGGCCCTCGCCGCTGCGCCCCGCCGTCCCCGGACTGCTCGCCGCCCACGCCGGGCGCCGGGTGTGCGTGCTGGCCAGCGGCGACCCCATGTTCTTCGGCATCGGCCGCACCCTCGTCGACGTCCTCGGCGACGCGGACGCGCTGCGGGTGCTGCCGCACCCCTCCTCCGCGTCGTACGCCTGCGCCCGCCTGGGCTGGCCGCTGGAGGAGACCGAGGTGGTCAGCCTCGTCGGCCGCCCGCCGGAGGCGCTCCACGCCGCGCTGCACCACGGCCGCCGCCTGCTGCTGCTCAGCGCCGGCGCCGGCACCCCCGCCGAGGTCGCCGCCGCGCTGTCCGCGCGCGGCTTCGGGCCGAGCCGGATGACCGTACTGGAACACCTCGGCGGCGAGCGCGAACGGCGCGTCGAGGGCACCGCCGACGGCTGGCCGCACCCGCCCGGCGATGCGCTGAACGTCATCGCCGTGGAATGCCGCCGCCTGCCCGGCGCGCCGCGCCTGCCGCTCACCCCCGGGCTTCCGGACGAAGCCTTCGAGCACGACGGCCAATTGACGAAGCGTCACGTACGGGCGGTGACGCTCGCCACCCTCGCGCCGGCCCCGGGCGAACTGCTGTGGGACGTCGGCGGCGGCTCCGGCTCCATCGGCGTCGAATGGATGCGGGCCCACCGCACGTGCCGCGCCGTCGCCGTCGAGCGCGACACCGTACGGGCCGGGCGGATCGCCCGTAACGCCGCCGCGCTCGGCGTACCCGCCCTGCGCGTGGTCACCGGCGCCGCGCCCGCCGCGCTCGCCGGACTGCCCACGCCCGACGCCGTGTTCATCGGCGGCGGACTGACCGCCCCCGGCCTGCTCGACGCCTGCTGGGACGCGCTGCCCCCCGGCGGTCGGCTCGTCGCCAACACCGTGACCCTCGAATCCGAGGCGCTGCTCACCGAGTACCACCGCCGCCACGGCGGCGAGCTGACCCGCCTCGCCGTCGCGCGCGCGGTCCCCGTCGGGGGCTTCACCGGCTGGCGGCAGGCGATGCCGGTGACGCAGTGGTCGGTCGTCAGGCCCGCAGCAGGAGCAACCGCAGAAGGAGCGACCCCCGCATGACCGTGTACTTCATCGGCGCCGGCCCCGGCGCCGCCGACCTGATCACGGTGCGCGGCGCGCGCACGCTGGCCCGCTGCGGCGTCTGCCTCTACGCGGGCAGCCTCGTTCCCCGCGAACTCCTCGCCGAGTGCCCGCCGGACGCCCGCCTCGTCGACACCGCCCGGCTCGACCTCGACGAGATCACCGCCGAGTTCGTCCGCGCCCACGAGGCCGGCCTCGACGTCGCCCGGCTGCACTCCGGCGACCCCGCCGTCTTCAGCGCCGTCGCCGAGCAGATCCGCCGCCTGGACGCGGCCGGCATCCCGTACGAGATCGTCCCCGGCGTGCCCGCCTTCGCCGCGGCCGCCGCCGCGCTCGGCCGCGAGCTGACCGTGCCCACCGTCGGCCAGACGGTCATCCTCACCCGCGTCGCCCAGCGGGCCACCCCCATGCCCCCCGGCGAGGACCTCGCCACCCTCGGCCGCAGCGGCGCGCTCCTCGTCCTGCACCTCGCCGCCCGCCACGCCGACCGCGTCGTCGCCGAACTCCTCCCGCACTACGGCCCCGACTGCCCCGCCGCCGTCGTCGCCATGGCCAGCCGCCCCGACGAGGTCGTCCTGCGCGGCACCCTCGCCGGCATCGCGGACCAGGTGAGGGAGGCCGGCGTCGTGCGGACCGCCGTCATCCTCGTCGGCCGCGCGCTGGCGGCCGAGCAGTTCCCGGACAGCTTCCTGTACTCGACGACGCGGGACCGCGACGCGTGCGGGCTGACGGTGCCCGAGCGCGTCGAGGACTGAGCGCTTGACCCTCACACCGTGTCAGGCCGTGGACTGAACCCACCATGTTCACCATCGGAGACTTCGCCCGGCACGGCCGTGTGTCCGTCCGCATGCTGCGCCACTACGACGCCATCGGACTGCTGCGCCCCGCCCACGTCGACCCGTTCAGCGGCTACCGCTTCTACGAAGCCGGCCAGCTCGCCCGCCTCCACCGCGTCATCGCCCTCAAGGACCTCGGCTTCACGCTGGAGCAGGTCCGGGCGATCGTGGACGAGCGGGTGGGCGCCGAGGAGCTGCGCGGGATGCTGCGGCTGCGGCGGGCCGAGCTGGAGGCGGCCGTCGCGGCCGCCACGGCGCGGCTGGGCCACGTCGAGGCGAGGCTCCGCACGATCGAGAGTGAGGGACGCATGAGCACCCACGACGTGGTGGTCAAGCACGTTCCGGCCGTACGGGTCGCCGAGCTGAGCGGCACGGCGGCCGGTTTCCGGCCCGAGGACATCGGCCCGGTGGTCGGCCCGCTGTTCACCGAGCTCTGCCGCCGGCTCGAAGCCGCCGGGGCCGAGCCGACGGGGCCGGCCATCGCCTCCTACGAGGGCTCCCCGGACGGCGGCGACGCCATCCTCGTCCACGCCGCCGTGCCGGTCGCCGCGGACTTCCGCGGCGGGCCGGACCTCGCCGTCGTCGAGCTGCCGGCGATCGACAGCGCGGCCACCGTCGTCCACCACGGCCCCATGGACGACGTCATGCCGACGGTCCAGGCCCTGGCCCACTGGATCGACGCCAACGGCTACCGCTCGGCGGGCCACGCGCGCGAGCTGTACATCGCGTACGGGGAGGGGCCGGCCGACGGCTGGGTGACGGAGCTTCAGGAGCCGGTCGAGCGGGCGGCCACCGGCGGCTGACCGGACGGCGGCTGACCGGACGACGGTTGACCGGACGCGTACAGGCCCGGTCGCAGCCACGGGCGCTTCGCTGTGGTGCCCCTGGCACGATCGGGCCCGCCGTGCGGGGGCGGCATCGGTGCCGGCGAGCCGCGGCCCCCTGCCTGGGGGGCGCGGGCGCCGTCGGCTTCCGGTCAAGTTACCGACAGGCACTGGCGGCACACCCGCCCCCGCCTTAACTTTGGGCGCGACCAGGCGTGGACATGCCTGGCGTTTGGGGAGGATCACATGCGCATCCGCAACCGTATCGCCATGACCACCGCCGCCCTCGCCCTCGCGACGGGCGGGCTGCTCACCGTCGCTCCCTCCGCTTCCGCTTCCCCCGGCTCGGCCGATGCCCTGTCCTGCAGTGCGCGCGGGGTGCGCGGCAGCGGTGGCCACTACGGCTCGGCGATCACCTGCAACGGCGGTTCGTTCACCGGTGTCATCGACTGCCGCCGCTTCGACAACGGCTATGTCTACCGCCACTTCGGCAACCGGGTTCTCTCCGGCGGCACGTCGACCGTGTGGTGCGACCTGAACGCGGGAGTCATCAACGCCTACGGCACCCCGAGCTAGCGCCCCGCGGGCCCCTTCGGTTCCGCGCGCCCCACGATCGTGCCCGCGCGGTCGATGCAGATGACGTCGACCGTGACGGGCGCGCCGCGCAGCACCGCCAGGGCCTCGTCGCGGGCGGTGGCCGCCACCAGGTCGCCGAGGGGCACCCCGCGGGCCGCGCAGCGCTGGAGGGCGTCCAGGCCCGTGTTCGCCGCCGCCACGGCCGAGGCCAGGGGCTCGTCGGCGCCGGCCCTGCGGGCCAGTTCCGCCAGGAAGCCCTTGTCGACCTGCGAGCGCGCCGAGTGCAGGTCGAGGTGGCCCGCCGCGAGCTTGGACAGCTTCGCGAAGCCGCCCGCGACGGTGAGCCGGTCCACCGGGTGACGGCGTACGTACTTCAGCACCGCCCCCGCGAAGTCGCCCATGTCCAGCAGCGCGTCCTCGGGCAGCCCGTGCACGGCCACCGCGACCTTCTCCGACGTCGAGCCCGTACAGCCCGCCACATGCGTACGGCCCGCCGCCCGGGCCACGTCCACGCCGCGCCGGATGCTGTCGATCCACGCGGAACAGGAGTAGGGGACGACGATGCCCGTGGTGCCCAGGATGGAGATGCCGCCCAGGATGCCCAGGCGGCCGTTCCACGTGGAGCGGGCGATCTCCTCGCCGTGATCGACCGAGACCTCGATCTCGACGTCGCCCGTGCCACCGTGCCGGGCGGCGACCTCCGCGACGTGCTCGCGCATCATCTGCCGGGGCACCGGATTGATCGCCGGCTCGCCGACCGCCAGCGGCAGACCGGGCCGGGTGACCGTCCCCACCCCCGGCCCCGCCCGGAAGACCACCCCCGAACCGGGCGGCAGCACCCGTACCGTCGAGCGGATCAGCGCGCCGTGCGTCACGTCCGGGTCGTCACCGGCGTCCTTGACTATCGCGGCCATGGCGCTCCGCCCGCCGCCGCGCATCTCCTCGGCGGCCAGCGCGAACGCGGGCGTCTGCCCCTTGGGCAGGGTGATCGTCACCGGGTCGGGGAACTCGCCCGTGAGCACGGCGGTGTACGCGGCCGTGGTGGCGGCGGTGGCACACGCACCCGTGGTCCAGCCGTGGCGGAGCCCGGTGTGCTGGAGCTGGGCGGCGCGCCCGCCGGTGGCCTTGCCGGCCGGGGAGTCGGTCACGGGGCGCTCCGGAAGGATTTCCCGCCGCGGCGGTGAGCGATCACAATGTGCGGGACCGGCGGTGCCGAACCGGCCGGGACCACGAGAAAGAGGCCCATCGTGAGCGCCGAGCGCCACATCCTGATCCTCGGCGGTACGACCGAGGCGCGGCGGCTCGCGGAAGTCCTGGCCGCCGACCCCGCGCTGCGCGTGACGTCCTCGCTGGCCGGGCGGGTCGCCCAGCCGCGGCTGCCCGCCGGGCAGGTCCGCATCGGAGGGTTCGGTGGGCCCAGCGGCATGGCGCGTTGGCTGCGCGAGCACCAGGTGGACGCACTCATCGACGCCACCCATCCTTTCGCCGGCACGATCAGTTTCAACGCGGCACGAGCTGCCGCCGAGGTCCATGTTCCCCTGCTCGCCCTCCGCCGCCCCGGCTGGGTCGCGGGTCCGGGCGACGACTGGCACCCGGTCGACTCGCTGGCCGAGGCCGCCGACGCGCTGCCGACGCTGGGCGAGCGGGTCTTCCTGACCACGGGCCGGATGGGCCTCGCGGCCTTTGCCCACCTGGAGGATATGTGGTTCCTCGTCCGCTCCGTGGACGCCCCGGAACCGCCGATGCCGGCGAGCACGGAGGTGCTGCTGGACCGGGGCCCGTTCACGGTCGAGGGCGAACGGGAGTTGCTGCGGCGCCACCGGGTCGACGTCCTGGTGACGAAGGACAGCGGGGCAGCGGCGACGGCCGCGAAGCTGGTCGCGGCGCGCGAGGCGGGCATTCCGGTGGTGGTCGTCCGCCGGCCTCCGGTCCCGGAGGGGGTGCCGGTCGCGGCGGATCCGGCGGAGACGGTGCGCTGGCTGCGCGCGCAGGTGGGCTGACGGCGCCGGTTCCGCTCCGGCGCGCGGGTTTGTGAGCGGTACGGTCGGAACGCGCCGGAAGGAGGCCCCATGACCGCACAGCCTGCCGAAGAACCAGCCGAGCTCATCCCACGGCCCGAGATGACGGTTCCCGCGCTACGGGCCGCGCTCGCGCGGGTGGCCTCTTCCCGCCTCGCGGAGTTCCAGGCGGACCGTGATGCGGCGTTCACCGCGGCCACCCAGCACGCCTCGTTCCATCCGATCCGGATGTTCCAGGTCAAATGGACGACCGAGATCGAGATCGAGCGTCGCCCCGGCCTGGCCGCGCGGTAACGCGCGGCCTTGGACGCTGCGAACACTCTCGACCGTGATGACCCGAGATGGCGTGCGGCCATGGACGCGTGCCTGGCCGTCCGCGACGAGGCACGGGCCGCGGTGACCGGTGACTGACACCTGGTTGTGGGAGCACGACCCGGACTCCGCGTTCGTCATCGGTGGTATCGACAACCTCGCCTTCATCGCGAAGGCCGAGGAACGGGCCGACGAACCGGTCCGGGCCGCGGCGGCTCTCCACCTCGACGGGGCGAAGTACATGGGCACCTCGCCCCGTATGCAGGAAGAGACCATCGACGCGTCGGGCATGTTCGTGTACCAGGTCGTCCCACGTCACCAGTGGTCTACCTCCGGCAGGTCACCTTCGTCGGGCCGTGACCCTTCGCGAGCAGCGGACCGGCCACGCCCCTATCCCTCCGGATACCGCCTGGGCGTCCAGACGATCTCCTCCTCGCCCGTTTCGCCGCGCAGTGCCGTCCGGGTCTGCGTCGAGCCCACCAGCAGGATCGTCCGCATGTCGACCTGGGCCGGGTCGAGGTCGCCGAGCCTGACGATCCGGACGCTCTCCTCCGGGCCGCCGACGTCGCGGGCGAGGACCACCGGGGTGTCCGGCGCGCGGTGTTCGAGGAGGAGCTCGCGGGCCTTGCCGACCTGCTGGACGCGGGTGCGGGACCCGGGGTTGTACAGGGCCAGGACCAGGTCCGCCGCCGCCGCGGCGCGCAGGCGCTCCGCGATGACCTCCCAGGGCTTGAGGCGGTCGGAGAGGGAGACCACCGCGTAGTCGTGGCCCAGCGGCGCACCCGCCCGCGCGGCCGCCGCGTGGGCCGCGGTCATGCCGGGCAGCACCCGCACCGGCACCTCGCGGTACGGGTCCTCCGAGGCGACCTCCAGGACGGCCGTCGCCATCGCGAAGACACCCGGGTCACCGGAGGAGACGACCGCGACCCGCCGCCCCTGCCGGGCCAGGTCGAGGGCGAACTCGGCGCGCTCGGACTCCACCTTGTTGTCGGACGGGTGGCGGCGCTGACCGGGCCGTACCGGCACCCGGTCGATGTACGTGCTGTAGCCCACCAGATCCTCCGCCGCCGCGAGCTCGCCCCGCGCCTCGGGCGTCAGCCACAGCGGGCCGGCCGGGCCGAGCCCCACGACCACGACCTCGCCGCGCGCGGCCGGCGGCTTGGCGTCGACGCGGCTCGGCAGCACCGCCACCGAGAAGTACGGCACCGAGTCCGGTGCCACGTCCGCCAGCGCGCCCGTGCGCTCCCCGCTCATCGTGGCGCGCTCGACGTACCGCGCCTCCGCCAGCCGGCCCGACCGCTCCAGCGCACCCCGCACCGCCGGGAACGTCCGCCCGAGCTTCATCACCACCGCCGAGTCGGTCGAGGCGAGACGGGCTGTCAGCTCCTCCTCGGGCAGCGTGCCCGGCAGGATCGTCAGCACCTCCTCGCCCTCCACCAGCGGGGTGCCCAGCGCCGCGGCCGCCGCGCTCACCGACGTCACCCCGGGGATCACCTCGGTGGGGTAGCGGCCCGCGAGCCGCTTGTGCATGTGCATGTACGAGCTGTAGAAGAGCGGATCGCCCTCGGCGAGCACCGCGACGGTGCGCCCGGCGTCCAGGTGCGCGGCGAGGCGGGCCGCGGCCTCCTCGTAGAACTCCTCCATCGCGCCCCGGTAGCCGCCGGGGTGGTCGGTGGTCTCCACCGTGACGGGGTAGACCAGCCGTTCCTCGATGTGGCCGGGGCGCAGGTGGCGTTCGGCGATGGAGCGCGCGATGGAGCGGCCGTGCCGGGCGCTGTGATACGCGACGACGTCCGCCTCGGCGATGACCTCCACGGCCCGTACGGTCATCAGGGACGGGTCACCGGGGCCGAGACCGACCCCGTACAGCCGGCCCGTCGTCGAAGGCTGCTCGCTCACTCTTCCTCGCTCGCTATCGCGTTGATCGCGGCCGCGGCCATGGCGCTGCCGCCGCGCCGGCCCCGCACCACCAGGTAATCCAGCCCCAACGGGCTGTCGGCCAGCGCGTCCTTGGACTCGGCGGCGCCGATGAAACCGACGGGTATGCCGATGACCGCCGCCGGGCGCGGGGCGCCCTCCGCGATCATCTCCAGCAGCCTGAACAGCGCGGTCGGCGCGTTGCCGACCGCGACCACGGCCCCGTCGAGCCGGTCGCGCCACAGTTCCAGGGCCGCCGCGCTGCGGGTGGTGCCCATCCGGCGCGCCAGCTCCGGCACGGCCGGGTCGGCGAGGGTGCACAGCACCTCGTTGTCCGCGGGCAGCCGCTTGCGGGTGACGCCGCTGGCGACCATGTTCGCGTCGCACAGGATCGGCGCCCCGGCGCGCAGCGCCTCGCGGGCCCGCGCCACGACGCGGGGGCTGTAGGCGAGGTCCCGCACGAGATCGGTCATCCCGCAGGCGTGGATCATGCGCACCGCGACCTGGCTGACGTCCGGCGGCAGGGCGCCGAGGTCGGCCTCGGCGCGGATGGTGGCAAAGGACTGGCGGTAGATGGACGCGCCGTCCTTTTCGTAGTCGAACACTCTGCCTCGCTTGCTGATGTCGCTCTGTGGGGTCGTTCCGTGCCACGGGCCGGTGATGCCGGCCGGTGCCCGCCGTGTGCCGCTGTGTCGTAGTCGTATGGGTCGTGGTCCGTGCGCGGCCCTTGGGTCTTATGTGGTTGTCCGTGCCGCCGCCACCGCGTCGGGCAGCCGGTCCGCCGGCACGGCGCGTACCGCCTCCGGACCGTTGTCCGGCCCGTCCGGCCCGTCGTCGCCCGGCCCGTCCGCCGCGTTCCGCCGCACCGTGACCTCGTAGCCCTCGCCGGTCGCCAGGACGTCGACCCAGGCGCCGTCGGCCGGGTGGCCGCACCGCCGTGCGCATCCCGACCAGTACACCGGCAGCCCGGCGCTCCTCCGGTCCGTCAGGCAGGCCCGCGCCACCGCCCGGACGTCCGCGAGGGACTTGGCGCAGCCGGGGCGGCCGGCGCAGGCACCCGCGCGGTGCCAGGCGCTGTCGGCGGACGTGACGAGGCCGGCGTCCGCG
>NZ_JAGGOL010000142.1 GCF_018614525.1 Streptomyces sp. ISL-11 | reverse complement strand
CTCCACGGCGGCCGCGGGGAAGCGGGGGTCGGTCAGGGCCAGCCGCAGGGCGTGCACGTGGCCGACGAAGCGGGCGTCCACGAGCGCGACCCGCTCGGCCGCGGGGACGGCGGCCAGGGCCGTCGCGGTGCCGGCGGCGTCGGCCGCCACCCGCACGTCGAAGCCCAGGGACCGCAGGTCGCCCTCCAGGGAGGAGCCGACGGGCGGCGAACCGGTGACGATGGCGGTCGACAGACGAACTCACTCCTTGGAAGCGGATGCGGCCGCCTCGGGTCCGCGGGGCGTCCGGGCAGCGGGCGTGGTGGCACGCCCCGGCCTCGACGGCGGGCGGCGTGCGGGCACGTCGGCAGAGGCTATCGGATCACCGGAAGGCGCCGTTCACCGCACGTGCACCGCGGCTTCCCGCCACTGACAGGACGCGCGGGCCTCCCGGGAGGTTCCGGGCGCACGGGAGTGAACGGAACGGATCCCTTATCCCGACTGGATTAGGGTGCCGTCATGACGTGGCTGATCACAGGTGGGGCCGGATACATCGGGGCGCATGTGGCGCGGGCGATGCTCGACGCGGGCGAGCGGGTCGCCGTGCTGGACGACCTGTCCGCCGGCGTGGCCGGAAGACTGCCGAAGGAGTGCCCGCTGGTCCGCGGCTCGGTCCAGGACCGCGAGCTGCTCGACCGTACGTTCGCCGAGCTGGATGTGACGGGTGTGGTGCATCTCGCGGCGAAGAAACAGGTCGGGGAGTCGGTGGAGAAGCCGCTTCTCTACTACCGGGAGAACGTGCACGGGCTGACGGTGCTGCTGGAGGCGGTGGTCGCCGCGAGGATCAGGAGCTTCCTCTTCTCCTCCTCGGCCGCGGTCTACGGCATGCCGGACGTCGATCTGGTCACGGAGGAGACCCCGTGCCTGCCGATGAACCCGTACGGGGAGACGAAGCTGGCCGGCGAGTGGCTGGTCCGGGCCACCGGAGCCGCGCACGGCATCTCCACGGCCTGTCTGCGCTACTTCAACGTCGCGGGCGCGGCGGCGCCGCAGCTGGCCGACACCGGGATCTTCAACATCATCCCGATGATGTTCGACCGGCTGACCCGCGGCGAGAGCCCGCGCGTCTTCGGTGACGACTACGCCACCCCGGACGGCACCTGTGTCCGTGACTACATCCACATCGAGGACCTGGCCACCGCCCACCTGGCAGCGGCGCGCCGGCTCGCCGAGCGGCCGGGCACGGGCGATCTGACGCTGAACGTCGGCACGGGTCGGGGGGTGTCGGTGCGCGAGATGGCGGACCTGATCGCCGAGGTCACCGGGCACCACGAGCCCGCGCCCGTCGTCGCACCACGCCGTCCGGGTGATCCGGCGCGTGTCGTGGCATCGAACGAACGCATCGCCAAGGAGCTCGGCTGGGCCCCGGCGCACGACGTGCGCGGCATGGTCACCTCGGCGTGGGAAGGGTGGTGCCACCACCACCCCGAAGCACGTCGCCGCTGATCAGCGAGCTGTTACATCGTCGCAGGTCAGAGCACATGACAACGGTGTTCAGTGCCGCGTTGCCCGATGCCTCCCACCCGTAGTTCACTGGGTCCTCGGCCGGCATCCACCGGCCGGGCGGGCACGTACGGGAGGCGGCATTCATGGGCGCAGGGCACGACCACGGCCACTCGCACGGAGGACCCCCTCCGGGTTCGAGCGGCACCGCGGCCGCCGCCTACCGGGGGCGGCTGCGGATCGCCCTGGGGATCACCCTCACGGTGCTCGTGGCGGAGATCGTCGGCAGCGCGCTGACGGGTTCGCTGGCGCTGCTCGCGGACGCCGGGCACATGGCGACGGACGCCGTCGGGGTGGGCATGGCCCTGGTGGCGATCCACTTCGCCAACCGGCCCTTCAGCGGCCGGCGTACGTACGGCTACGCGCGCGCCGAGATCCTCGCGGCGCTGCTGAACTGTCTGCTCCTGCTGGGGGTGGGCGGCTTCATCCTGATCGAGGCGATCGAACGGCTGGCCGACCCGACCGACGTACCGGGCGGCACGACGGTCGTTTTCGGTCTGGTCGGTGTCGTGGCCAATCTGATCTCCCTGGGCCTGCTGATGCGCGGCCAGAAGGAGAGCCTCAATGTGCGGGGGGCGTTCCTGGAGGTTCTCTCGGACGCCCTCGGCTCGCTGGCCGTGGTGATCTCTGCCCTGGTGATCATGGCGACGGGCTGGAGGCAGGCGGACCCGGTGGCCTCGCTGCTGATCGGCCTGATGATCGTGCCACGGACGTTCAAGCTGCTGCGAGAGGCGCTGGACGTCCTGCTGGAGGCGGCGCCGAAGAACGTCGACATAGACGAGATCCGGTCACACATCATGGCGCTGCCCGGGGTCGAGGACCTGCACGACCTCCATGTGTGGACGATCACATCCGGAATGCCGGTGCTCTCCGCCCATGTGGTCGTCGACCATGCCGCGCTGGACTCGGTCGGACACGAGAAAATGCTTCACGACCTGCAGGGCTGCCTCGGCGAGCACTTCGACGTGGAGCACTGCACCTTCCAGCTGGAGCCCGGTGGCCACGCGCAGCACGAGGCGAGACTCTGTCATTGACGCCGGACGACGGTACGGCAGACTTGAGGGTCGACGACCGACAACGAGGATGGTCAATGCCGATCACACCAGCCAAGGGCCTCTCCACCGACGACACGGCGGTCCCCGACTCCGGTGGCACCACCGAACCGATCATGCTGGAACTGGTCGACGAGGCCGGCAGAACCATCGGGACGGCCGAGAAGCTGTCCGCCCACATCGCCCCGGGCACGCTGCACCGGGCCTTCTCGGTCTTCCTCTTCGACGACAGCGGCAGGCTGCTGCTCCAGCGCCGGGCCCTGGGGAAGTACCACTCCCCCGGCGTCTGGTCGAACACCTGCTGCGGTCATCCCTATCCGGGCGAGCCGCCGTTCGTCGCGGCCGCCCGGCGCACGGGTGAGGAGCTCGGGGTCGCGCCCACGCTGATGCGCGAGGCGGGCACGGTGCGCTACAACCACCCCGACCCGGCCTCGGGCCTGGTCGAGCAGGAGTACAACCACCTCTTCGTCGGGACCGTCGGCACCCAGCTGCGGCCGGATCCGGAGGAGATCGAGGAGACGGCCTTCGTGACCCCGGCCGAGCTCGACGCGCTGCGGGAGAAGTTCCCCTTCTCGGCGTGGTTCATGGACGTGCTGGACACGGCGCGGCCCGTGGTGCGGGAGATCACCGGGGACGCGGCGGGCTGGTAGACCCGGCCGGACGCCCGGCGGCCGGGCCGGTGCGGGACGCCCCGAGCGGCAGGGCGGCCCAGACCACCTTGCCGCCGCTCGCGGTGTGCTCGACGTCGCACAGGCCGCCGGCCTCGTCCGAGATGGCCTTGACCAGCAGCAGCCCCCGGCCGCCGATCTGGTCCTCGCCCGCCTCCAGGGGTTTGGGCCGGTACGGGTGGTCGTCCTCGACGGCCACCCGTACCCAGTCCGGGCCGAGGGAGACCTCCACGGAGACCTCGGGCGACAGCAGGGCCGCGTGCTGGACGGCATTGGTGACCAGCTCGGAGACGATCAGCAGCAGTCCGTGCAGGAGGTCGTCGCGCAGGGCCACCCGCTCGTGCCTGAGCAGATCGCGGACGGCGTGCCGGGCCCGGGGCACGGAGGAGTCGAGCGCGGGAGCCGTGAACCGCCAGGCACCGTCGAACGCGATCGGTCTGCGGGCGGGCGGGGCCTGCCCCGGTTCGGGCGGGACGCTCCCGAGGATTTCCATGTCCGATACCAACCCCTCACCCTGGTCGACCGCACCCAAGAGTGTTGGGAACGTAAGGGTCCGCACCGGCAGGCTGAACAGAAGTCAGCGTCTATCGACGGTATTTGATCGCGTGCGTATGCCACGGTCACTCACGCGACTGTTCCTGGCCGCCCTGTTCGTTGTTCGCTGAACGGCCCGGAATCTCATCCTCCGTCAGCAGGCCGATGACATGCCTGCGGCGACCGACCGTCCACCGGCCCACGGGTCCGATCATGGAAACCCTTCCCGGATAGCATCCGGCCATGGAGCCCGCACTGCATCTGGACGTCGCCGAGGCCACCGCGACCGTCCGCATCGCCAACCCCGCCAAGCGCAACGCCATGACCACGGACATGTGGCGGGCCCTGCCGGAGCTGCTGGAGCGCTGCGCCGCGGACCCGGCGGTGCGGGTGCTCGTCCTGACCGGCGAGGGCGGCACCTTCTGCGCGGGCGCCGACATCTCCTCGCTCACCGACGGTGCCGAGAGCTCGCGGGACCTGGCCATCGCGGCCGAGGAGGCCCTCGCCGCGTTTCCCAAGCCGACCGTCGCGGCCGTCCGCGGCTACTGCGTGGGCGGCGGCTGCCAGCTCGCCGCCGCCTGCGACCTGCGGTTCGCCGCCGAGGACGCGGCCTTCGGGGTGACGCCCGCCCGGCTGGGGATCGTCTACGGGGCGTCGTCCACCCGGCGGCTCGTCGACCTTGTCGGTCCGTCGACGGCCAAGTACTTGCTGTTCTCGGCCGAGTTGATCGACGCCGGCCGGGCGCTGCGGACGGGCCTGGTGGACGAGGTGTGGCCGGCGGACGCGCTGGAGGGGCGGGTGGCGGAGTTCGCCCGGGTGCTCGCCTCGCGCTCGCAGCTGACGCAGGCCGCGGCGAAGGAGTTCGCCGCCGGCCCGGCGGCCGCGGACCGGCTCGCCCACTGGGCGGAGCAGGCACGCGGCAGCGGCGACACCGCGGAGGGGGTCGCCGCCTTCCTGGAGCGCAGGGAACCGCGCTTCGGATGGAACGTCGGGGCGTGCTCCTGAGGGTGCCGCGCGGTCCGGCAGGACAGTGGGGCGCGACAGGAGGAGGCTGGGAAGAGGGACGACCACTCCCGGGGGATGTCACGCCCAAGGAGATGTCATGACTGGAACGACTCGGAACGACGCACCCGTCGCGTTCGAGGGCGACGGCGTGGAGGTGCGCACCAAGGAGATAGGCGGCGGCATGACCGTTGCCTTCCTGCACTTTCCCGAAGGCGCGGATCTCGGTCCGGCGCTCAAGGGCCTGCCGGACGATCTGTGCCAGTGCCCGCACTGGGGTTATCTGCTCTCGGGCCGGCTGAAGATGCGGACCGACCACGGCGACGAGGTCTACGAGGCGGGTCAGGCTTGCTATCTGCCGCCCGGCCACGCTCCCGAGGCCCTGGAGGAAAGCGAACTGCTGGACTTCTCGCCGACGGACAAGTGGAACGAAGTGATCGATCACGTGAAGGCTCAAGCGGGCTGAGCGGTGCGGGAGCGGATATGGCGGTGGCGCCCCTCGATGGGGTGCCACCGCCATATCGGCTTCTCCGCGGCTCGGCCTTCGCAGCCGGACCGCGCCCGGCTACAGCCGGACCGCGCCCAGCATGCGCAGCAGCCTCAGCATGTCGAAGATCCACCAGCCTTCCTGGATCCTGCCCTCGCGGAAGCGGTAGATCGTGACGCCTTCCATCTCGACCTGCCGGCCGGTCGGGGCGATGCCCAGGAAATCTCCGTGGTGCGTGCCCCGCCAGGTCCAGCGGTTGACGACCCGGTCGCCCTCGGCCACCTGGTCGTGGACCGCGAAGGTGAAGTCGAACGCGGCTCGCCAGGCGGCGACGTCCTCCTTCATGGCCGCGCACCCGACGACGCTCTCCTCTTCCTTGGCGATGTCGTGGTCGCGGTAGTCGCCGGCGAACAGCTCGTCCATGAGGTCGAGATCGCCGCCTTCGGCGATCTCCTCGAAGAAGCGGAGGGCTGTCGCCTTGTTGAGCTGCTCGTCACGGAGCACTTCGAGGTCGGTGAAGGTGGGCATGCCGTCGCAGAGGGCCACCATTTCCTCGAAGACGCGGTTCGTCTCCGGCAGATCGGAGTTCTTCTTCGCCTCCTCGTACGAGGGGAATTCTATGATCTCCACATAGTGATCGCTGTTGGAGCGGTCCCGGCCGATGACCGAATGGGTGGCGGTGCGCTTTCCCTCGGTCAGTTCGAGCCATTGGTCCATCAGGCGATTCATCTCGTCGTATCTACGGGTCTTGCAGTCGACCAGTTGCACGAATGCCATGACGCCTCCCGGAGGGACATGGCCCATTTTAGTCGCCGGCCGTTCCGTCGCCTCGGTCGCCGCCCGTTCGGTCGCCGAAAAGGCCCGGACCCCCGTACCGGACCTCTCGGCCTCGGGCCGCCCTCATTTCTTGGCCTCGCGCCAGTGGGCGACGAGGTCAGCGGGAGCCTTTTCCGGGGAGCCGGCGTCGTAGGGCGGCCGCGGGTCGTACTCCAGGAGCAGCTGGATGGACTGCGCGACCCGGTCGCCGGCGATCCGGCCGGCGAGGGTGAGCCCCATGTCGATGCCGGAGGAGACCCCGGCGGCGGTGACGTACTTGCCGTCGGTGACGACCCGCTCGCCCGTCGGCTCGACGCCGAAGGAGGCCAGCTCCTCCATGGCCAGCCAGTGGGAGGTGGCGCGGCGGCCCGTCAGCAGTCCGGCGGCGGCGAGGATCAGGGAGCCGGTGCACACGGAGGTGGTCCACGTCGTCGTCCGGTCCACCGCCCTCAGCCATTCCTGGGTGCGGGAGGATCCCATCGGGCCACTGGCGTCGGGCGCGCCCGGCACGACGACGATGTCGGGACGGGCGACCTCGTCGAGGGTGGCGTCCGCGATGAGCGCGAGGGTGCCGGTCTCGTTGCGTACGGGGCCGGTGCGCTCGGCGGCCAGGACCACTTCGGCGCCGGGGAGGCCGTTGAGGGTCTCGTAGGGCCCGATGGCGTCGAGGGCGGTGAATCCGGGGTAGAGGAGGATGGCTATCTGCACGGTTGTCCTTTCTGGAGCCGGTCGGCCGGCAGGTCAGCTTGCGGCGGGGGACAGGGGGCGGAAGCGGCGGCGGTACTCGGCGGGGGCGATGCCCAGGGTCCGGACGAAGGCGCGGCGCATGGCCTCGGGCGTGCCGTAGCCGCAGGTGCGGGAGATCCCCTCGACGCTGTCCGCGGTGTCCTCCAGGAGCCGGCGCCCGGCCTCCACCCGGACCCGGTCGACGTAGCGGCCCGGCGGCATGCCGACCTCGTCGAGGAAGGCCCGCGCGAAGTGCCGGGACGAGAGGTTCGCGCGGGCCGCGAGCGCCGCCACCGACAGGTCGGCGCCGGGGTTCTCGGCGATCCAGTGCTGGATGTCGCGCAGCGGCGGGCGGCGCGCGGTCTGGGCCGCGAGGTGGGCGCTGAACTGCGTCTGGTTGCCGGGCCGGCGCAGGAAGACGACGAGGTGGCGGGCGATGGTGAGGGCCGGCCCCCGGCCGAGGTCCTCCTCCACGAGCGCGAGCGCGAGGTCGATGCCCGCGGTCACACCGGCCGAGGTGGCGATGTGGCCGTCGCGTACGTAGATGGGCTCGGGCTCCACGCGGACGGCGGGGAACCTCGCGGTGAACGCGGCGCAGAACGCCCAGTGGGTGGTGGCGCGGCGGCCGTCGAGCAGGCCGGCTTCCGCGAGCAGGAACGCTCCGGTGCACACGGAGACCACCCGCTCGGCGCGGGGCGCGTGCTCGCGCAGCCAGGCGACGAGCCCCGGGTCGTGGTCACGGACGCACTCGCCGCCGGGAACGAGGAGGGTGTGCGGGTCGGTGACGTCGCCCAGCGCGTCGTCGGGCATCAGCCGCAGGCCGCTGGTGGTGCGCACCGGTCCGCCGTCGAGGGTGGCGGTCCGTACCCGATAGGCGTCGGGGCAGCCGGCGTGGACGGCGTCGGCGAACACTTCGAGCGGCCCGGTGACATCCAGGCTCTGGACGCCCTCGTAGAGGACGATCAGCACGGTACGGCGGGGCGACATACGACCATGCTGGTCGTGCCCGGCCCAAGGCCGCAATGACGGGCTTCCCACCTTTCCTGCCATCAGGCCGTCCCCGCTTCCCGCGCTCTTCCCGCCGTACCGACCAGTCGGTAACGTGCCGGACATGACGACTCTTCCTCCGCGTGCCGGACGCCGCTGTCACAACGTCATCAACCCGCTGCACTCGACGCTGTTCTTCTCCCCCGACTACCGCGAGGAGCTGTCGCGGATCGGCCTGAAGGACTGGAGCGCCGCCTACTTCGCGACCCGGGCCGCCGCGCTGGGCCGGGTGGGCGCGGGCACGGTCACCGCGACGTTCTTCAACTTCAAGCACGATCTGGTGGCCCGGCACATCCCGCGCGCCTGGGACATCGCCTCCCCGCAGGAGGTCCTCGACGCCCGGCTGCGCGCCGCCGACGCCACACTGCGCCGGCTGCTCGGCGCGGAGGCCGTCGTCTCCCCGGAGATGGCCGAGGCCGCCGGACTCGCCCTGCGCGCCGCCGAGGCGTGCGCCCGTCCCGCCCGGCCCCTGTACGCCGCCCACGCCGACCTGCCCGTGCCCGAGGCGCCGCACCTGGCCTTCTGGCACGCCAGCACACTGCTGCGCGAACACCGCGGCGACGGCCACCTGATGGCCCTCACGCAGGCCGGACTCGATCCGGTGGAGGCGATCGTCAGCCACCAGGCGAGCGGACGCGGCTTCACCACGAAGTGGCTGATGGCGACGCGCGGCTGGGACGAGGAGGAGCTGGACGCGGGCAAGCGGCGGCTGCGGGAGCGGGGGCTGCTCGACGCGGAGGGGGAGCTGACGGAGGCGGGCACCGAGCTGCGCAAGGAGCTGGAGAACGAGACGGACCGCCTGGACACCGCGCCGTACGAGCACCTGGGCGCGGCGGGCGTCGCACGGCTCACGGAGCTGGCCACCGGCTTCACGACGGCGGCCCTGGAGGCGGGGGCGTACCCGGTGGACCTGTTCGGCAAGGGCTGACCGGCACCCGGCCGGCGGGGAGGGCGGCCGGGCGACCTCGTCCGTGAGAAGGCCGTCCACGGCGATCCCGGTCGCACCTGCCACAATGCAGTCCGCGGCTCGAAGAGGAAGCGGAGCGTGATCGTGACGGCATCTGGTGCGTCGATCGAAGGCAGGATCGCCGAGGAGCTCGGCGTGCGGGAGCGACAGGTGAAGGCGGCCGTCGACTTGCTCGACAGCGGGTCGACGGTGCCGTTCATCGCGCGCTACCGCAAGGAAGCGACCGAGATGCTCGACGACGCGCAGTTGCGCACGCTGGAGGAGCGGCTGCGGTATCTGCGGGAGCTGGAGGACCGCCGGGCGGCGGTCCTGGAGTCCGTACGGTCGCAGGGGAAGCTGGACGCCACGCTGGAGGCGCGGATCCGCGGCGCGGACTCCAAGGCCCGGCTGGAGGACATCTATCTGCCGTTCAAGCCCAAGCGGCGGACGAAGGCGCAGATCGCCCGGGAGGCCGGGCTGGAACCGCTGGCGGACGGCCTGCTGCGCGACCCGGGCGTCGAGCCGCTCGCGGCCGCGGCCGCCTTCGTCTCCTCCGACAAGGGCGTCGCGGACGCCGGCGCGGCGCTGGAGGGTGCCCGCGCGATCCTCACCGAGCGGTTCGGTGAGGACGCGGACATGATCGGCGAGTTGCGCGAACGCATGTGGACGCGGGGCCGGGTGGCGGCGAAGGTGCGCGAGGGCAAGGAGGAGGCGGGCGCGAAGTTCGCCGACTACTTCGACTTCGCGGAGCCCTTCACCGAGCTGCCCTCGCACCGGGTGCTGGCCATGCTGCGCGGTGAGAAGGAGGAGGTCCTCGACCTCGCCCTGGAGCCGGAGGAGCCGTCGGCCGCCGAGGGCCCGAGCACGTACGAGCAGGCCATCGCCCGCCGCTTCGGCATCGCGGACCGGGGGCGCCCGGCGGACAAGTGGCTGGTCGACACGGTGCGCTGGGCCTGGCGCACGCGCGTGCTCGTCCATCTCGGCATCGACCTGCGGCTGCGGCTGCGGCAGGCCGCCGAGGACGAGGCCGTCCGTGTCTTCGCCGCGAACCTGCGCGACCTGCTGCTCGCCGCACCGGCCGGTACGCGCGCCACGATGGGACTCGACCCCGGCTTCCGTACGGGCGTGAAGGTCGCCGTCGTCGACGCCACCGGCAAGGTCGCCGCGACCGAGACGATCTATCCGCACGTACCGCAGCAGAAGTGGGACGCCTCGCTGGTGACACTGGCCCGGCTGGCCCGGGAGCACGACGTCGAGCTGATCGCCATCGGCAACGGCACGGCGTCCCGGGAGACGGACAAGCTCGCGGCGGACCTGATGACCCGTCATCCGGAGCTGAAGCTCACGAAGGTGATGGTCTCCGAGGCGGGCGCCTCGGTGTACTCCGCCTCCGCGTTCGCCTCGCAGGAGCTGCCCGGCATGGACGTCTCCCTGCGCGGCGCGGTCTCCATCGCGCGGCGGCTCCAGGACCCGCTCGCCGAGCTGGTCAAAATCGATCCGAAGTCGATCGGTGTCGGCCAGTACCAGCACGATCTGTCCGAGATGAAGCTGTCCCGCTCGCTCGACACGGTGGTGGAGGACTGCGTCAACGGTGTGGGGGTCGACGTCAACACCGCGTCGGCGCCGCTGCTCTCGCGGGTCTCGGGCATCAGCTCGGGCCTCGCGGAGAACATCGTCGCCCACCGTGACTCGAACGGGCCGTTCCGCTCGCGCAAGGCGCTGAAGGACGTGGCCCGGCTGGGTCCGAAGGCGTACGAGCAGTGCGCCGGCTTCCTCCGCATCCGGGACGGCGACGACCCCCTGGACGCGTCCAGCGTGCACCCCGAGGCGTATCCGGTGGTGCGGGCGATGATGAAGTCGGCGGGGGGCGGGGTCGCCACGCTCATCGGCAACACGGCCGTGCTGCGCTCGCTGAGCCCCCAGGACTTCGTCAACGACTCCTTCGGTCTTCCGACGGTCACGGACATCCTGCGCGAGCTGGAGAAGCCCGGCCGGGATCCGCGTCCCGCGTTCAAGACGGCCACGTTCAAGGACGGCGTCGAGAAGATCGGCGACCTGGCTCCCGGAATGCTGCTGGAGGGCGTCGTCACCAATGTGGCGGCGTTCGGGGCCTTCGTGGACGTGGGCGTGCACCAGGACGGTCTCGTGCACGTCTCGGCGATGTCGAGGACGTTCGTGAAGGACCCGCGCGATGTGGTGAAGCCGGGGGACATCGTGCGGGTGAAGGTCATGGACGTCGACATTCCGCGCAAGCGGATCTCGCTGACGCTCCGGTTGGACGACGAGTCGTCGCCGTCCGGCGGAACGCCGCGCGCGGAACGCGGCGCCGACCGCCGGGGCGGCACACCACACCAGCGCCGAGCCGACAGCCAGCCGCGGGC
>NZ_JAGGOL010000141.1 GCF_018614525.1 Streptomyces sp. ISL-11 | reverse complement strand
TGCTGCCGGTGATCGCTCACCCCAAGGGTGAGCGATCACCGGCAGCATCGATCGGTGCTCGGTCGTCCGCCACGCGGACGGTCTTCAGGAACGCGGTCGGCGGGGCTTGTCGTCCTGTGCCGCGGCCTTCTCCTTGGCCGCGTTCTTCTCCTTGATCCGCACCGTCTCCTTGCGGACCTCGGCCTGGGTGGCGCGCTCGTGCTGCAGCCACTCGGGGTTGTCCGTCTTCAGCGCGTCGATCTGCTCGGTGGTCAGCGCGTCCGTGACTCCGCCACGGGCCAGACCGGCGATGGAGACGCCCAGCTTCGCGGCGACCACCGGCCGGGGGTGCGGGCCGTTGCGTCGCAGTTCCTGCAGCCACTCGGGCGGATCGGTCTGCAGCGCGTTCAGCTCGCTGCGCGAGACGGCACCCTCCTGGAACTCGGCGGGGGTGGCAGGGAGGTACACACCCAGCTTCTGCGCCGCGGTCGCGGGCTTCATGGTCTGGGTGGTCTTGTGCGACGTCATGGTGTCAAGGGTATTCGAGCGCGTGCGCTACCTCCGACCACGACCGGTAGCCTGGCGGAGTGACAGGCTCGGAAACATCCCCTTCGTTCCGGCTCGCTTATGTCCCGGGAGTGATGCCCACGAAGTGGGTGCGGATCTGGAACGAGCGGCTGCCCGACGTCCCGCTGACCCTCATTCCGGTCTCCGCCGCCGAGGCGGCCGACGTCCTGCGGGCCCGCGGCGCCGACGCCGGGTTCGTCCGGCTGCCGATCGACCGTACGGACCTCAGCGCGATCCCCCTCTACCTCGAGACGACCGTGGTCGTGATCCCGAAGGACCACGTCGCGGCGGCGGTCGACGAGATCTCGGCCGAGGACCTCGCCGACGAGCTCGTGCTGCACCCCCTCGACGACACCCTCGACTGGGAGCGCCCGCCGGGGCAGCCCGCGAAGGAGCGCCCCGCCACGACGGCGGACGCCATCGAGCTGGTGGCGGCGGGAGTGGGCCTGCTCGTCGTGCCGCAGTCCCTCGCCCGCCTGCACCACCGCAAGGACCTCACGTACCGGCCGCTGACGGACGCGCCGGGTTCGCGCGTCGCGCTGTCGTGGCCGGAGGAGGAGACCACCGACCTGGTGGAGCAGTTCATCGGGATCGTCCGCGGGCGGACCGTGAACAGCTCCCGGGGCCGTCCCCGGACCCCGGCCGAGCCGAAGAAGGACAAGCGCGCCGAAGCGGGCGGCGGCGCCCAGCGCAAGCCCGTCGGCAAGTCCGGCGGCAAGCCGGCCGCCGGGGGCCGCCGGGGCGGCGCGGGCGGCTCCAAGACGTCCAAGGGAGTCAAGGGCGGCAAGGGAGTCAAGGGAACCAAGGGCGGCAAGCCCCGCCGCCGCCCGTAGCCGGGTGCCGTGGCTGCCCCCGCGGCCCGCTGCCGCCGAAGACCGGCGAGTGCGGGCCTCCACCCCTCGACGGCCATCCGGGGCCGGCCTGGCGGAAGAGGGGCTGCGGCCTCTGCGTGACCCGGACGCGCTACGCCGTGTCCGGCGGATCATGCGAGCGGGTGCTGCGAGCCGTTTCGTCCGCACCACCGCTGCGCGGCGGTGTCCTCAATCTTCCCCAGCTACCGCTGGGGATGCCCCCCAACGGGCTGAAGCGGGCTGAGCCCGGCCGAATCAAGCCCTCTGGGGGCACCTCCCAGCGGTAGCTGGGGGAGATTGAGGACGCGCCCGCCGCAGGCGGCAAAGACAGCCCGCGGCCCAAGATCCGCCGGACACGGCCTGGAGCTGGACGACGATGACGACAGCCGCGAGGACCGAGCCGCGCGGCTTGCACCGACACTGATCGTCAATGACGCAGCCGGGCCGCCGCGGCCAGGATCGGGGTGGTCACGGCGGTAGCGGCGGCGCCGAGTGTGGTGTCGGTGGCCAGGACCAGGCGGACGGTTCTCATGGCCAGGGTGAGGATCTCGCTGCCGCGCCGGCGCATGCCCGCCTCGAATCGGTGCACGGCCTGGGTCGGCGGGGTACCGCCGTCAGTGACGTCGCCCAGATGCCGAAGCAGGGCGGCGGCGTCGCGAATGGCCGCGCCTGCGCCCATTCCGGCGGTGGGTGGTGTCGCGTGGACGGCGTCGCCGAGCGCGGTGATACGGCCCGCGGGCCATGGTGCGAGATCGCCGGCGCGCGTCGAGGCGGCGTTGAAGCGGTACGCGGCCAGGCTGTGCGGGGCGGCGCGGGCGATGACCTCCAGTGTCTGCTCGGCCCAGCCCCGCTCACGGAACCGTCTCGCCAGCGCGGCCCGCAACGCGCCGTCGCGCAGGTCGCGTAGGGAGTCGGTCGCGGCGGATTCGGGGAACATGGCGCCCCAGATGTAGGTGGGGCCGGTGGTGACGGACATCCGCAGCTCGGGGGCGTCGAGCGCGGCGTTGCCGACCGGGTCGAGGAAGCCGACGTAGAACGCCGCCCCCCGCGGGCCGATCGCCAGCCCTGATCGTGGTCCCAGCCGTCGCTGTTCACCGGGACTCAAGTCGCTGCGCAGAGTACGGCCGGAGAACCCGATGAGGCCCGCCGGCCTGTTCGCCGGGCCTCCCGCCAGGTGCTGGGCAACCAGGGAGTGGGTGCCGTCCGCGCCCACCACCAGATCCGCCGAGACAGCTGCGGCGTCCGTGAACAGCACTCGGGGCGCGCCGTCGTCGCCTTGGCCGACGCCGGAGACGGTCCGCCCCAGACGCAGGTCATCGCCGACCGCCTCCGCCAGCAGCATGCGCAGGGTGATGCGATCGACATCGACGCCGGCATCGCCGCTGAGATCCGGCCCTCGGCCGAGTAGCCGGCCGCGACGGTCCCAGAACGCGTCGCGGTCGCGCAGCCGCAGCGCCGAAGCCGACGCCAGCAGCCGCCGCATGATCTGCGGCGCTACCAACTCCCGCAGCGCCGACTGGGCCCGCTCGTCCAGGGTGATGTGGTAACCGCCTGTCGCCGCCACGTCGGTGTCGCGGTCGAACACCGCCACCTCGTACCCCCGGCGGCGCAATCCCGCCCCCAGCGCGAGTCCACCGATCCCACCACCGACCACGACAACACGCATACCGAACCGTCCTCTTCCGCCACTGCTTGCCTGCACGGCCCCACCGTGACACCGGTGGTGGACACCGAGTGGCCACCACCGGTCATGATGGGACGATGGCGAGCACCTCACGGCGGGCACTGCGGCTCCTGTCCCTGTTCGGATCGCGCCAACTGTGGCCACTGCGCGAGCTCGCCGACGGGCTCGGAGTCAGTGAGCGCACCGCCCGCCGGGACATCGAGACGCTGCGCGAGCTCGGATACCCGATCACCACCGTCCACGGACCCGATGGCGGATACCGGCTCGGCGCAGGGCACCCCCTCCCACCACTCGTCTTCGACCGAGATCAGGCCCTCGCGGTCGCGGTGGCCCTGCAGACCGCGCCCAGCACCGTGTTCGGCCTGGGCGACGAGGCGGCGCGGACGCTGGTCACCCTGGAACAGGCCATGCCCGCGGCGTTACGGGCATCCATGGAGTCCCTACGTCTGACCAGGCTGCAGAACTACTGGGAGTTCCCGGCACCCCCCATCGACCCGGCCACGCTCACCGCCGTGGGAGCCGCGGTGCGCCACCGCCACGTCCTCGTCACCGAAACGCTCCGCGCCGATGGCTCACGCCCCGAAACCGGCGACGACGACTTCCTGCCCGCCCGGCGCGTCGAGCCCCACCATCTGGTCGTCTGGGCCGGCCGGTGGTACCTGGTCGCCTACGACCTCGGAGACGACCAGTGGCGAGTGCACCGTGTCGACCGGCTCCGACCCCGCCCCACGACACATCCCTTCGGCGCACGCGAGCTCCCCCACGGCGACCTCGCCCGCTTCGTCATGAGCAGTCACGACCGCGGCGACACCCTCGCCGCCTGGCAGTGCACCGGCACCGCGCGACTCAACCTGCCGGCCGACGTCGTCGCCCGCTGGGCACCAGGTGGCTCGGTCGTCGAACACCTCGACACCGAGCACTGCCGGCTCACCCTCGGTGCCTGGTCCTGGGCCGGCGTCGCCGGGATCCTCGCCACCTTCGACACCGAACTCACCGACCTCCACCCGCCCGAACTCGCACAGGCATGCCGACGCATCGCCCGCCGATGGGCCACCCTCGCGGACACCGAGAGACAGCCGTAGTCATCTCTCATGAAGCCGGCGCGAGCGCCACCGCGCTCGCCGACCACCTGACCGCCCACGGCCCGGTCCTGGAGATGCTCGCCGGGCCGCTGCCCGGGATGTACGCCCCGAGCGGGCCCGGCCGTCCGCTGTTCGCGTTCTTCGCGGCGATGGCGGAGACCGTGCGGGAGAACATCCGGGAGTCGACCCTCGAAGGACTCGACGCGGCGGCCCGCAGGGCAAGCACGGCGGCCGACCGTCCGTCATCACCGACGACGCGGGAGTGGGCCGCATGGCTGCGCAGACCTACCCCTGGGCGGTGGCGCGAACCACGATGTCACCGACATCGACACCGTCCGGCTGCTCGATGGCGAAGGCGATGGCGCGGGCCACTGCGTCCGGCGAAAGAGCGATCTCCATCATCTTGTCGATCCGGTCCTTCACGGCCGGATCCATGCGCTCTGCGAAGTCCGTGCGAACGGCGCCGGGCGAGACGACGGTCACGCGTAGGCTGTCGCCGGCCTCCTGCCGCAGGCCCTCGGAGATGGTGCGCACGGCGTTCTTCGTACCGGCGTACACCGACTGGAGCGGCACGATGCGCAGTCCGGCGGTGGACACAGTATTGACGAAGTGCCCGAAGCCCTGCTCCCGGAAGACGGGAAGGGCCGCGGCGAGCCCGTACAGGACCCCTTTGAGGTTGACGTCGATCATCTCCTCCCAGTCCTCGACGCGCAGGTCGTCCAGACGGGAGATCAGACCGATCCCGGCATTGCTGACGAGGACGTCGAGCTTGCCGTACCGGTCGCGTGCCAGCTTGACGAGGCCGGAGAGGTCCTCGCGTCGGGTCACGTCCGTGCGGGCCCAGGCGGCATCACCGCCGGCCGTTTCGATGCGGGCGGCCAGGGCCTCAAGACGCTCCGGACGGCGTGCCCCGAGGACGACTTTCGCGCCGCGCTCGGCGAGCAGGAGCGCGGTCGCCTCGCCGATGCCGCTGCCGGCGCCCGTGATCGCTACGACCTTGCCTCCGATTCCCGACATGACGGGCAGTCCTTCCGGAAGGGAATGAGGGCAGGCTCATGCCCTACAGTGAAAGTGGAGGCGCCGCCACTTCATTCACCCTAAGTGGCGGCGCCTCCACTTAGCAAATGGTGATGAGGAGTGAGCTGTTGATGGCCCGAGATGCAGGACGTCCGCTGCGGGCTGACGCGCAGCGCAACCGGGACAAGATCCTGGCCGCCGCGGTGCGCGTGTTCGCCGAGGACGGACTCGACGCGCACTTCGAGCGCATCGCCCGAGAAGCGGGCGTGGGAACCGGCACCCTCTACCGCAACTTCCCGACCCGGGAGGCCCTGATCGAGGCGGCATACCGCAACGAAGTGGCCCGGCTGTGCGACGCCGTCCCCGGCCTTCTTGCGGCGATGTCGCCACGTGAGGCCCTGCGTGCGTGGACTCGCCGCTTCATCGACTACGCCACCGCCAAACTCGGCATGGCCGACGCTCTGCGAGCCGTCGTCGCCTCGGGAACCAACCCCTACGCCGACAGTCAGGAGATGATTCAGGCCGCCCTCTCCTCCCTCATGGACGCTGGTACCGCTGCCGGAACGATCCGGTCCGACATCGGTCCGACCGACATGTTCGCCGCCCTCGCCGGTATCGCCCTCACCTCTGCCAAGCCCGAGCAGCGGGAGCAAGCCGAACGCCTCCTCGACCTCACCCTGGACGGACTGAAACCCGTGCCGCCGCGGCTCCGCGAAGGGTGAGGTCGTCGAGCGGGCGGGCACGTCCTGCGATCGTCGGTCGGCGATTGCCGACATCGGCGCCGTGGAGCGAGGATGCCGATCTGGGCGACCCTCGTTGCGTGCACTGCGACCAGGGCGAGGGCGAGTCGCGCGGCTGGGGTGGTGGCTGCGGCGCCCGGCGGAGCAGTCACCCGGCCGGGACGGTGAACTGATCCCGCGGTACATGGCCGAACGACAGGAGCATGACATGGTTGAACGGGCCACACGGCGGATCGTCGAGGAGATCGTCGCGGACGCGCCGGCGGGCTGGACGCGGGCGGTGCTGGGCTGCACGGCGGGCGGAGGCGGCGTCTCGGTATCCGGCGGCTACGCCGTTCCCGGCGCGCCCCTGTGGCGGAACCCCGTGCACAGCCCGTTCCTGGAGCTGGGCAGGCTGGGGGAGGCGTTGCGGGAGGTCCGGGGCTGGGAGCGCACCAGCCTGGAGATCGTGTGCCGGCCGTCCGGAGAGTACGGGCTGGTCGCGATCGCGGACGCGATCACCAGCCTGCGCGGACGGCGCGGCGGTTTCCAGGCCGTCCTCGACCCCGGCTACCGGCTGCCCCAGCCCGGCTCCGCGCAGGACGAGGGCACGGCCGCACCGGAGGGCGACCCACAGCTGGCGGTGGCGCGCTTCCACGCGTACATGGAGCGCCGCGCCGCGATCCTGGGGCGGTCCGAGCAACTGCCGCCGCCCGCGTCCGCCGCCGCACTCGACGAGGCCGAACGCCGCATCGGCCGGCCCCTGCCCGCCGACCTGCGGGCGCTGTACTCGATCGCCGACGGCGACGGCATCGGCTACGAGCACCGCTACCTGCTCGGAGGCATGGCCTGGCTCGCGCTGAAGCACCTGGTCGCCATCCATGCCGACCAGCGCGAACCGGCCTGGTTCGGCTGGGAACTGGCCTGGGACTCGGTCGTCTTCGACGCCGACCCGCCCCGCACCGTCCGGCGCTGCGGCGGGCATCCGGCCTGGCTGCCCTTCGCCACCGGCGAGGACGGTAACTACCTGGCGGTGGACCTTTCCCCGGCCCGCGACGGCCGCCCCGGCCAGGTCATCGGCATCGGCCGCGACTACGACGACGGCCCGGCCCACGTCGCCGGCTCGATCACCTCGCTGCTCGGCTACCACTTGGAGCTGCTGGAGCGGGGCGCCTACGAGAAGCACGGCGACCACATCTCCCTGCGGGAGACCGCCCGCACCCCGGGTCCCCGGATGATCGTCGGCGAGATCCCCGCCGAGGTCCCGCCCACCCTCCAGGCGATCCACATCAACGATGCCACCGGCCCGGTCGATCTCGCCCCGCTCACCGCTGCCCCGAACCTGCGACGGCTGCACCTCAATCGCTGTGCGACAGCCGACCTGTCGCCGATTCGCGCGCTGCCCGTCGAGTCCGTACGGGTCACCCTGGACGGCGGCGACCTGACCCCGCTCGAAGGCCACCACCACCTCGGCTCCTTGGACCTGGCGACCACCACCCCGATCGACATCGCCCCGCTGCGCACCGTCCCGAACCTGCGCGGCCTGGACCTCTGCCGGGCCGCCGTCCGCGACTTGACCGCCCTGGCCGACCTGCCCGACCTGCGCTACCTGGCCCTCACCGCGCGGCAGTGGACCACCCTGCTGGACGAGGGCAAGGCGCCGCCGACCCTCGCCGCCGCCCGCCTGGCCGACGACGACGCCCCACTCGACGACGCCCTGACCTGGTCGGCGCGCCTCGGCCTGAACACCACGGACGCGTTCCGCACCACCGGCACCCTGGGAACCGTCGGCGAGTGAGTCCCGGCATCCCGGGAAAGGGGCGCCTGGACCCGGGCGCCCCTCTTGTCGGCGTCGCGTTCATCTCCGATCTGCACGCGGAGGGGTGACGAACTCCCCGGATTTTACTGCCATTTGGTGCCTTTTGGTGTGTGTTAGCGTGTGGTCATGAACCTCAAGGAGTGGGCTTTAGCGCAGGGTGTGCATCCGCACACCGCCTATCGCTGGTTCCGCGAGGGCACGTTGCCGGTACCGGCTCAGCGAGTCGGGCCGCGCACGATCCTGGTGAACATCGACGCGAATACTTCCCCCGAAGCGGTCGGCGGGATCGGGCTGTATGCCCGCGTCTCCTCGCACGATCAGAAGGCGGACCTGGAACGCCAGGTCGCCCGCTTGTCCGCATGGGCGGCGAAGGCCGGGCATCAGGTGGTGCGTGTCGAATCCGAGATCGCCTCTGGCGTGAACGGCTCGCGCAGCAAGGCGAAGTGCCTGCTGGCAGACCCGGATGTGACCACGGTGGTGGTCGAGCGCAAAGACCGGCTCGGCCGGATGAACGTCGAACTGGTCGAGGCGGCCCTGTCCGCGCACGGGCGTCGCCTGGTCGTGCTGGACGACGGTGAGGTGGCAGACGGCCTGGTCCAGGACATCGTGGATGTCCTGACGTCGTTCTGTGCCCGCCTGTACGGCCGCCGGTCGGCGAAGAACCGCGCCCGCAAGGCTTTGGAGGCCGCCGAACGTGGCTGACTCCAGGAGACTGCGCACGATCGCCCCGTCGTTCGTCGTGCTCGGCCCGTCTGGTGTGGCGATGCGCGACCGGCTCAAGCACCTCACGCCCGAGGACGAGAAGGTCCTGCGGCTGGTCGGCGCGCATCTGGGATCGCTCGCCTCGAAGGACCTCAAGGCGCGCTGCGCGGATGGGCTGGAGCACTCCACGGATACGTGGGCGTCCCGGAAGCGGGAACTCACGCCGGTGTCGTCATCGCGGTGGGCCGGTGCGATCACGAAGGCCACCCATGATCAGTGGGCGCTCGCTCGGCGCGGGCAGGCCGCGCACCTGGCGAACCTCGAAGCGGGTATCAAGACGATTCGGCACCGGCTGTCGCAGCCCATCGGGGAGAAGGGCACCAAGCGCGGCCCCGGCGGCTACCGATCCAAGAGCGAGTGGTTTACCAAGACGCGCCGCCTGTATCTGCTTCAGGACCGGCTTGATGCGGTGCGGGCCGACCGCGAGCAGGGCCGTGTGCGGGTAGCACGGGGTGGCAAACGTTTGCTCAACACCCGCCACAACCTCACCAAAGCGCAGCTCACCGAGCCTGAGTGGCGGGAATGCTGGGAAGCGGAACGCTGGTTCCTCCAAGCTGATGGCGAGTCCGGCAAAAGGTTCGGGAACGAGACGATCCGCGTCACCCCGGACGGCGAAGTGTCGGTCAAGCTGCCTGCCCCGCTGGCCGAGTTGGCTAACGCCGAACACGGCCGGTGCGTCCTCGCCGCGAAGGTCACTTTCCCCCACCGTGGGCAGGAGTGGGCCGACCGGATCGAAGCGAACCGGGCCGTGGCCTACCGCATCCACTACGACATGGCCCGTGGCCGCTGGTACCTGACCGCCTCGTGGCAGTACCAGCCCACCAAGACCATCCTGATCGAGGCCGCCCTCGCGCACGGGGTGATCGGTGTGGATACGAACGCCGACCACCTTGCCGCCTACCGTCTTGACGTGCACGGCAACCCGATCGGGCAGCCCCGCCGCTTCGCCTACGACCTCAGCGGGTCGGCGGATCATCGGGACGCCCAGATCCGGCATGCCCTGTCGAGGCTGCTGAACTGGGCCAAGACGTGTGGCGTCGCCACTATCGCGGTCGAGGATCTGGACTTCACGGCGGAGAAGACCCGCGAGAAACACGGCCGCAAGAAGCGCTTCCGGCAGTTGATCTCCGGCATGCCCACCGGGAAACTCCGCGCCCGCCTCACCTCTATGGCCGGCGCAACCGGCATCGCGATCACCGCCGTCGACCCTGCCTACACCTCCAAATGGGGCGCACAGCACTGGCAGAAGCCCCTCACCTCCAAGAACCGTAAGACCACCCGACACGATGCCGCGAGCATCGCGATCGGCAGGCGCGCCCAAGGGCACCCGATCCGGCGACGGACGGCACCGCCCCCTGCTCACCGGAGTGATGAGCAGGGGCATCGGAGCGTCCAGGCCGAACCGGGCACCCTTGGGTGTGAGGAACCCCGCCCCCGCTTCCCCGGACCACGGACACGATCCGTGCCGCCGGACGCGGAGCGAACGCGGGCGACCAGGACACCCAAAACCGTTCGGGATGTCCGCAGTGACCAGGAATGGGTCCAAGACTCACTCCTGCTCACTGATGAGGAACGGT
>NZ_JAGGOL010000140.1 GCF_018614525.1 Streptomyces sp. ISL-11 | reverse complement strand
ACCGTCCCCGCGCTGCTCGCCCGTACCGCCGGACCACCCCGCCCCGCACCGACCGCCCGGCCCGCCACCACGGCGCCCGACGCGCCACGCCCACCGGCACCGCGCGGGCTGACCAGCGCCGAACTGCGCGTGGCCGACCTCGCCGCACACGGCATGGCCAACCGCGCCATCGCCGCCGAGCTGACGGTGACCCTGCGCACCGTGGAGCTCCACCTCACCAAGGCGTACCGCAAATTGGGCATCTCGGGGCGGTCGGAGCTGGCCGCCGCGCTGGGGCGCCCACGGAGGAACACCGATGACCCCTGAGCCGACCCCTCTGCTGGACAGGCAGCGCGAACTCGACCTGATCACCGAGGCGCTGAAAGCCTCAGCAGGGGGCAACGGATCCCTGCTCGTCGTCACCGGCGGCCTCGGCACCGGCAAGACCGCCCTGCTGCGCGCCGTGCGGACACCGGCCGAACGCCTGGGCACCCACGTCCTCGGGGCGAGCGCGGCCCTCATGGAACAGGACTTCGCCTTCGGCGTGGTCGGCCAGCTCCTGGAACCGCTCCTGCCCGGCACGTCCCTCGAACCGGACGCGTGCGACCCCGCCGCCACCACCGGCCCGGAGCCGCACGGCGAACTCCTCGCCCTCGTCGCCGAACGCGCCGCCCGCACGCCCCTGCTCCTGCTCGTCGACGACCTCCAGTGGGCCGACGCCCCCTCCCTGCGCTGGCTCGGCTACCTCGCCAAGCGCATCGCCCGCCTGTGCGTCACCGTCATCGTCTCCTTGCGCGAGGGCGACCCCCACGCGGAGGAACCCCGCGTCCACGAGATCACCGACCGAGCCGGCCACGTCCTGCGCCCCGGGCCCCTCTCGCCGCAGAGCACCGCCGAACTCGTCGCCGCCCGCTTCGGTCACCCCGCCGACCCCGCCCGCGTCACCGCCTGCCACGAAGCCGGCGCGGGCAACCCGATGTTCCTCACCGCCACCCTCGACGCCCTCGCCGCGGCCGACCTCCCCGACGCCGGGCACGCCGACGCCCCGCACACCACCGCCCTGCCCTCCCTGCGCGAACGCCTCCAGGCAGCCCTGCGCTCCCAGCCCGCCCCCGTACAGGCCATGGCCAAGGCACTGGCCGTCCTCACCGCACCCGCCGCCCCCGAACTCGCCGGGCGCCTCGCCGGGCTGGACGAGACCGGCCGCGACAGCGCGGTCCGCGCCCTGTGCCGGCTCGGACTGCTGACCGCCGACCCCGAACCCCGCTTCGTCCACCGGGCCGTACGGGACGCCGTCGAGGACGCCATGACCCCCGCGGAACACGAGGACGGCCACATCTACGCCGCCCTCCTCCTGCACACCTCCGGCCACCCCGCCGAACAGGCCGCCACCCAGCTCCTCGAAGCCCCCTCCTGCCAGGACAGCTGGGCGACCGAGGTGCTGCGCACCGCCGCGACGGCCGCCCTGCGTCGCGGCGCCCCCGAGGACGCCGCCCGCTACCTGCGCCGGGCCCTGCTGGGCAGCCGGCCCGCCGGCCCCGACCGGGCCGCCCTGCTCGTCGACCTCGCCACCGTGGAGCGGGCCTTCGACCCGCCGGCCGCCATCCGCCACATCGGCCAGGCCCTGCTGCTCATCCCCTCCCCGGCCCAGCGCGCCATCGCCGCCGCCCGCATACCCCCCTCCCTCCTCGGCGGCTGCCCGCCCCCGTCCGTGGAGGCGATCAGCAAGGTCGCCGACGAACTCGGGCCCCCCGAACTGATCGTCGGCCAGGACCGCGAACTGGCCCTGCGCCTCGAAGCGCGGCTGCGCCACGTCGCGGTGGCCGGCCCCGGACAACTCCTCACCTGCGCCGACCGTCTGCGCTCCCTCGGCCCCACCCCACCCCTGGGCACCGCCGCCGAACGGGAACTGGTCACCGTCCTGCTGCACGGCGCCACCATGTCCCAGGGCATGTCCGCGGCCGAGGTCACCCCCCTCGCCCACCGCGTCCTGCAGTACGAACCCGCCTCCCCGGACCACACCTACACCGCCCTGCCCCTGCTGACCCACATCCTCATCGCCGCCGACTCCGTCGAGACCATCACGCCCTGGCTGCGCACCGCACAGGAACGGGCCCGCCGCGAGAACGCGACCGCCCCCGAGGCCGTCATCAGCACCCAGCTCACCCAGGTACTGCTCGCCCAGGGCCGCCTGGAGGAGGCCCGCGCCCAGGCCGCGGAGGCACTCGCCCTGGGCGTCGCCGACTGGGCGACGCTCCAGTCGCTGATCGGCGTCGTGCTCGTCGCCATCGAGAGCCGGGACGCGGAACTCACCCGGCGGCTGCTGGCCTACCGCCGCGAAGGCGTCCACCAGGGCCACCAGCCCTCCTCCCTCCAGCTCATCCGCGGCTCCGCGGCCGCCGCCGCGGGAGACCTGCCCACCGCGCTGGAGTACTTCCTCGACTGGGGTCGCGCCGCCGAACGCGCCGACTGGCGCAACCCCGCCGTCTTCCCCTGGCGCGCCTGGGCCGCCGGGCTGCACTACCGCATGGGCCACGCCGTACGCGCCCAGACCCTCATCGAGGAGGAGTGCGCCCGCGCCCGGGCCTGGGGGACCCCCGTGGCGATCGGCCGCGCCCAGCGGATGAAGGGCGCCGTCACCGAGGGGGAGCCGGGGATCGCCCTGCTGCGCGAGTCCCTGGACACCCTGGAGGGCGCCGTCAACGGCATGGAACGCGCCCGTACCTCCGTCCTCCTCGGCAGGCGGCTGCGGGCCGCCGACCGGGCCGAGGAGGCCGAACGGCACCTGCGCCGCGGCCGCGAACAGGCCCTGGCCTGCGGGGTGCCCTGGCTCGCCGAACGAGCGGCCCGCGAACTTCGGGCGATGGCACGGGGCGTGAGCTCCCTGGCCGTCGAATCCCTCACCCGCGCCGAACGCACGGTCGCCGGGCTCGCCGCGCAGGGCGTGTCCAACCGCGACATCGCCGAGCGGCTCGACGTGAGCTCACGGGCCGTGGAGAAGCACCTCACGCACGCCTACCGGAAGCTGAGCGTCAGCGGCCGAACGGAACTCGCCGCCCTGTCCCACCTGCTGCCGGGCGGCACCACCGGCGGGTCCGGCCGCACCGCACCGGACCGTACCGAACCGAAGCACCGGCGGAACCAGCGGTAACCGTACCTCCCGCCCGTCCCCACAGGGTTAGAGCTCCGGGGATTGATTTCGTTGACAGCGTTCCGGCCCCCTCCATACGGTCATTTCGGCGGTATCGAAGGCGTGTACGTACGGGGGAATGCCTTCTGCCGACCTGACGCCAATCCCTTGGGGAGCAGTGGATGACCGGGGCAATGCCGGCCTTATTCTCGACCGTTCGTGACAACTTCTTCGATCCGCCCGCGGAGACATGCGCGCTGCGGGAAAGAGAACCGGTCACCAGGATGACGTTCGCGAACGGTCATCTGGGCTGGCTCGTCACCGGATATTCCGCGGCCCGCGCCGTGCTGTCCGACCCCCGCTTCAGCGCCCGGGGCGAACTCAAGCACCCGCCCGTGCCGCGCGCGCTGACCCTGGAGGAATCCCCGGCCGCGCCACCCGGAATGTTCATCCAGCACGACGACCCGGAACACCAGCGCTACCGCCGGCTCCTCACCGGCCAGTTCACCGTCCGCCGGATGCGCCTGCTGACCGAGCGGATCGAGAAGATCACCGAGGACCACCTCGACGCCATGGAGCGCGTGGGCCCGGGGGCCGACCTCTTCAAGGAGTTCGCCCTGCCGATCCCCTCGCTGGTGATCAGCGAACTGCTCGGCGTGCCCTACGCGGACCGGGAGCGCTTCCAGCACGACACCGCTGTCTGGAGCAGCTACGGCGCCAGCACCGAAGAGGTCACCGGGGCCTTCGCCGACCTCGGCGCGTACCTCCACCGGCTGGTCCTCCTCAAGCGCGACGAACCCGGCGACGACATCCTCAGCGGCCTGGCCCACGGCGACGGCGGCCTCACCGACGAGGAACTCACCTCGATCGCCTTCCTGCTGCTGGTCGCCGGCCACGAGACGACCGCCAACCAGCTCGCGCTCTCCGCCTTCGCCCTGCTGGAGAACCCCGCACAGCTCGCCGCGCTGCGCGCCGACCCCGCCCTGACCGAGAGCGCGGTCGAGGAACTGCTGCGCTACCTCAGCATCGTCCACCACGGCCCGACCCGCGCCGCCCTGGAGGACGCCGAGATCGACGGCACGCTGATCAAGGAGGGCGAGGTCGTCATGGTCTCGCTGGCGGCCGCCAACCGCGACCCCGCCCGCTACGCCGCCCCCGACGGCCTCGACGTCACCCGGCACGCGGCCGCCCACCTGGCCTTCGGCCACGGCATCCACCAGTGCCTCGGCCAGCAACTGGCCCGCATCGAACTGCGCGTCGGCATCAACGGCCTGCTGCGCCGCTTCCCCGGCCTGCGCCTGGCCGTACCGGCCGACGAGGTGCCGCTGCGGGACGACATGCAGGTCTACGGCGTCCACAGCCTCCCGGTGGCCTGGTAGCGGTCCTCGCGCCCGCCCCACCGGGAACGTCCGGCAAGTCCCCCATGGAACGTGTGAAAGGTCAGGTAGGACCAGCGTGGTAGAGAACCAGCATCTGTCCCGGCGCCGGCTGCTCGGCATGGCCGCCCTCAGCACCGCCGCCCTCGCCGGGGCAACCACCGTCTCCGCGGCCCCCCGCGCCGCGGCCGCCGGAAAGGCCGCCGCCGGCGGCTCGTTCGTACCGGCCGTGGTCATCGGCACCGGCTACGGCGCGGCCGTCTCCGCCCTGCGCCTCGGCGAGGCCGGCGTGCCCACGCTGATGCTGGAGATGGGCCAGCTGTGGAACCGGCCCGGCGCGGACGGCAACATCTTCAGCGGCATGCTCAAGCCCGACAAGCGCTCCAGCTGGTTCAAGACCCGCACCGAGGCGCCGCTGGGCTCCTTCCTCTGGCTCGACCTCGCCAACCGCGACATCGAGCCCTACGCCGGTGTCCTGGACCGGGTCAACTTCGAGCAGATGTCCGTCTACGTCGGGCGCGGCGTCGGCGGCGGCTCCCTGGTCAACGGCGGCATGGCGGTCACGCCCCGGCGCTCGTACTTCGAGGAGGTACTGCCCCAGGTCGACGCCGCCGAGATGTACGACCGGTACTTCCCGCGCGCCAACTCCACGCTCCGTGTGAACAACGTCGACAAGAGCTGGTTCGAGCAGACCGAGTGGTACAAGTTCGCCCGCGTCTCGCGCGAGCAGGCGACCAAGGCGGGCCTGGGTACCACCTTCGTGCCCAACGTCTACGACTGGGACCACATGCGGCGGGAGGCGGACGGTTCCGCGCCCAAGTCCGCGCTGGCCGCCGAGGTCATCTACGGCAACAACCACGGCAAGATGAGCCTCGACAAGACCTACCTGGCCGCCGCCCTCGGCACCGGCAAGGTCACCATCGAGACGATGCACGAGGTCAAGTCCATCCGTCTGCAGAAGGACGGCACCTACGCGCTGACCGTCGAGCAGAAGGACCCCGACGGCAAGGTGCTCGCGGCGAAGGAGATCTCCTGCCGCCACCTCTTCCTCGGCGCCGGCAGCCTCGGCTCCACCGAACTGCTGCTGCGCGCCCGGGAGACCGGCGCCCTGCCCGGCCTCAGCCCCGAGATCGGCACCGGCTGGGGCCCCAACGGCAACATCATGACCGCCCGCGCCAACCACGTGTGGAACCCCACCGGCGCCAAGCAGTCGTCCATTCCCGCGCTCGGCATCGACGACTGGGACAACCGCGACGCCCCCGTCTTCGCCGAGATCGCCCCCATGCCGGCGGGCCTGGAGACCTGGGTCAGCCTCTACCTGGCCATCACCAAGAACCCCGAGCGCGGCACGTTCGTCTACGACCGGGCCACCGACCGGGCCAAGCTGCGCTGGACCCGGGAGCAGAACGCGCCCGCGGTCAACGCCGCGAAGTCGCTGTTCGACCGGATCAACAAGGCCAACGGCACGATCTACCGCTACGACCTGTTCGGCAAGCAGCTCAAGGCGTTCGCCGACGACTTCTGTTACCACCCGCTCGGCGGCTGCGTCCTGGGCAAGGCCACCGACCTCTACGGCCGGGTCGCCGGCTACAAGAACCTCTACGTCACCGACGGCGCCCTGATCCCCGGCTCCATCGGCGTCAATCCCTTTGTGACGATCACGGCGCTCGCCGAACGCAACATCGAGCGCGTCATCAAACAGGATGTCACCGCCGCATAAGGCCGGACATTCCCCTGGGCGCGCGCATCGCGAGCGTGCGCGCGCCCACCCGCAAATCTGCTGCAGTTCTACGGGTCGATGGAGCACGGAAATGAGCGAGTCCGAGTCGGTGCTGTCCGAGTCCGGCAAGATGAGGGAAGACGCGATCGCGGTCATCGGATCGGCTCGCCGCCCTTCCGAGCAATTCCGTGACATCGACGAGGAAATCCTCACGGAATTCCTCGGCAACCCCGCGGAAACGGGTTCCGGCGCGGGCCGGGCCGTGGCCGTGCTCTGGACGGCCCTGGAGGACGCCGGCGCGGTCACCGCCACGCCGGGACGGACCCGGACCGCGGTCCACGCCGCCGCCCTGCCGGAAGGCGAAGCGGAACCCTCCGCCGAGGCGCTCGTGCGGGGCGCCCTCCGGCTCGCCGACGTCGCACCGGCCGCCGACCTCACCCACGCGACCGGCCCCGACGCCGTCCACGCGGCGTGCGCCCGGCTGCGTTCCGGCGAGGCGGACGTTGCGGTGGCGGGCGGGCCGGACGTGGCACTGCCGGACGCTGCGCGGACGCGGGTCGTGCCTGGGGGCGCCGGGTCCGGTGGCGACGGTGTCACGAAGTCCGGTGGCTCCGGGACCGCTTCCTCCGGTTCTTCCGGCGGCGGTGGCAGCCTTGCCCCGCGCGGCGACAGCCCCGCCTCGTCCGGCGGCGATACCTCTGCGACCTCCGGCGACGACGGCTTCCGCGGCTACGGAGCCGTCGTCCTCAAGCCGCTGCGTCAGGCCCTCGCCGACGGCGATCGCGTGCTGCTCGTACTCCCGGGTGACGACGTCCTGGAGAGCGCCCAGCCGTACGAGCCGGCCGAACAGGCCGAGTCCGGCGAGCCGGCCGCGGGCCGCGCCCGCGGGCCGTTGCCCTGGATCCTGTCCGCCGCCGGGCCCGGCGCGCTGCGTGCGCAGGCGCAGCGGCTCCACGCCCACCTCACCGCCCACCCCGGCCTCGACCCCGCCGACGTGGCGCACGTGCTGGCCACCCGGCGCCACCGCTTCGCCCACCGCTCCGTCGTCCTGGGCGAGAGCCGCGAGGAACTCCTGCGCGGTCTCGGCGCCCTCGCGCACGGCGCCCCCGCGCCGAACATGGTTCGCGGCACCGCCACCGGCGGCGGCCTCGCCTTCCTGTTCCCGGGCATGGGCGGCCAGTGGCCGCTGATGGCCCGCGAACTCCTCGACTCCGACCCCGTGTTCCGCGAGGCGATCCAGGAGTGCCAGGACGCGCTCGCGCCCTGCGTCGACTGGAACCTGACCGACGTCCTGCGCGCCGCCCCCGGCGCCCCCGCGCTCGACACCCCCGACGTGAACCAGCCCGTCGTCTTCGCCGTCGAGGTCGCCCTCGGCGCGACCCTGCGCGCCCGCGGCGTACGGCCGGAGGCCGTGGCCGGCCACAGCGTCGGCGAGATCGCCGCCGCCCACGCCGCTGGTGCCCTCACCCTGGAGGACGCCGCCCTCGTCGCCGCCCGCTGGGGCCAGGCCGAGGCGACCCTCGTCGGCCGCGGCGAGATGCTGGCCGTCGCCCTGCCCGCCGCCGAGGTGACCGCCCGGCTGGAGAAGTGGGACGGCCGGCTCGTCATCGGCGCGTACAACGGCCCCGGCTCCACGGTCGTCTCCGGCGACGCCGACGCCGTCACCGAGCTGCGGGCCGAGCTCACCGCCGAGGGCGTACGCATCCGGCTCGTCGCCATCGGCCTCGCGGCCCACTCGCCCCACATCGAGGACGTCCGCGACCGCCTCCTGCGCGACCTCGCGGGCATCGCACCGCGCGCCACCCGCCTGCCGCTGTACTCCTCGCTCACCGGCACCGTCGTCGACGGACGGGTCGCCGACGCCGCCTACTGGTACGAGACGCTGCGCCGGCCCGTCCTGTTCGAGCGGACCACGCGCGCCCTCCTCGACGCCGGCCACGACCTGTTCGTGGAGGTCTGCCCGCACCCCACCCTGACCGCCGCCGTCCAGGAGACCGTAGCCGCCGCCGGTCACCGCGCCGCCGCCGTGGCCACCCTGCGCCGCGACCGGGGCGGGGAAGCACGGCTGCGCACCTCGCTGGCCGAGGCGTACGTCCACGGCGCCGACGTCGACTGGGCGCGGGTGCTCGACGCCCCGGCACCGCGCCACGTACCGCTGCCCGGTTACGCCTTCCACCGGCCCGAGGCGACCGGCCTGCCCTTCGGGGAGCGGCTGCGCGCCCTGTCCGAGGACGGCCGGGAGCGGCTCGTCGCGGACCTCGTGCACGCCGCGGCCGCGGCCCTCCTCGACCTGCCCGGCCCCGCCGCCGTCGCCCCCGGCCGTGCCTTCCGCGACCTGGGGCTCGACTCGGTCGCCGCCGTCGAACTGCGCAACCGCCTCACCGAGGCCACCGGCCTGGCCCTGCCCCACACGGTCGTCTTCGACCACCCCACCCCCGCCTCCCTCGTACGCCGCGTCCTCGCCGAAGCCCTCGGCCGCACCGAGGCGGACGCCGCCGAGGCGCAGGTCCCGGCCCGCGACGACGAGCCCATCGCCGTCGTCGCCATGAGCTGCCGGCTGCCCGGAGGCATCGACACCCCCGAGGACCTGTGGCGGCTCCTGACCGCCGGCGAGGACGCGGTCGCGGCCCTCCCGCGCGACCGCGGCTGGGACGTCGACGGCCTCTACGACCCCGAACCCGGCCGGCCCGGCGCCTACTACCAGCGCGAGGGCGGCTTCCTCCACGACGCCGCCGGCTTCGACCCCGAGTTCTTCGGCATCTCCCCGCGCGAGGCCCTCGCCATGGACCCCCAGCAGCGCCTGCTGCTGGAGACCGCCTGGGAGGCGCTCGAACGCGCCGGCCTCGACCCGACCGCCCTGCGCGGAACCCGCACCGGCACGTTCGTCGGCGCCATGACGCAGGACTACGGCCCCCGCCTGTACGAGGCGCCCGACGAGCTCAGCGGCTACCTGCTGACCGGCAACACCGCCAGCGTGGCCTCCGGCCGCCTCTCCTACACCCTCGGCCTCGAAGGCCCCGCCGTCACCGTCGACACCGCCTGCTCGTCCTCGCTCGTCGCCCTCCACCTGGCCGTCCAGGCGCTGCGCGCCGGCGAGTGCGCGCTGGCCCTCGCCGGAGGCGCCACCGTCATCCCCTCGGCGGGCATGTTCATCGAGTTCAGCAAGCAGCGCGCCCTCGCCCCCGACGGCCGCTGCAAGGCGTTCTCCGCCGCCGCCGACGGCTTCGGGCTCGCCGAGGGCACCGGCATGCTCGTCCTGGAGAAGCTCTCCGACGCCCGCCGCAACGGCCACCCCGTCCTCGCCGTCGTCCGCTCCACCGCCATCAACCAGGACGGCGCCTCCAACGGCCTCACCGCGCCCAGCGGCCCCGCCCAGCAGCGCGTCATCCGCCAGGCGCTCGCGGGCGCCGGTCTCACGGCGGCCGACGTCGACGCCGTCGACGCCCACGGCACCGGCACCAAGCTCGGCGACCCGATCGAGGCCCAGGCCCTGCTCGCCACCTACGGGCAGGACCGGCCCGGTGACCGGCCGCTGCTGCTGGGCTCCCTGAAGTCCAGCATCGGCCACACGCAGGCCGCCGCCGGCGTCGCCTCCGTCATCAAGATGGTCCTCGCGCTCCAGCACGGGATCCTCCCCAAGACCCTGCACGCGGACGAGCCCTCGCCCCACGTCGACTGGTCCACCGGCGCCGTACGCCTCCTCACCGACCAGGCCCCCTGGCCCGAGACCGGCCGGCCCCGCCGCTCGGGCGTGTCATCCTTCGGCATCAGCGGCACCAACGCGCACGCCATCCTCGAACAGGCCCCCGACGCCCCGGCCGAGGAGACCCCGGCCGGCGACGGGCCGGACGCCACCGCCGTGCCCTGGCCGCTGTCCGCCCGTACCCCCGAGGCCCTCACCGCGCAGGCCCGCGCCCTCCTGGCCCACGTCGACGCCCACCCCGGCACGCACCCCGCCGACATCGGCCACGCCCTCGTCACCACCCGCACGGCCTTCGAGCACCGGGCCGTCCTCGTCGGCGCCGACCGCGCCGAACTGACCGACGCCCTCCGCGCCCTCGCCGCCGACGACACCACCGTGCACACCGTCCGGGGCCACGCCGGCGACGAGGCGCGCGCGGTGTTCGTCTTCCCCGGCCAGGGCTCCCAGTGGGCCGGAATGGCCGTCGAACTCCTCGACACCTCCGCCGTCTTCCGTGAGCGGCTGCGCGCCTGCGCCGCCGCCCTGGCACCGCACGTCGACTGGTCGCTGGAGGACGTGCTGCGCGGCGCCCCCGGCGCCCCCGCCCTGGACTCCGCGGACGACGTCGTCCAGCCCGCGCTGTGGGCCGTCATGGTCTCCCTCGCCGAACTGTGGCGCTCCTTCGGCGTGCGGCCCGCCGCCGTCGTCGGCCACTCCCAGGGCGAGATCGCCGCCGCCACCGTGGCCGGCGCCCTCGGCCTGGAGGACGCCGCCCGCGTCGTCGCGCTCCGCAGCCGGCTCCTCAGCCGCCTCGCGGGCCTGGGCGGCATGGTGTCCGTCCCCCTGCCGCTGCCCGAGGTCACCCGCCGACTGGCCGCCTGGGGCGACCGCATCGGCATCGCCGCGCTCAACGGCCCCCGCTCCGTCGTCGTCTCCGGCGACGCCGACGCCCTCGACGAACTCCTCGCCACCTGCGAGGCCGACGGCGTACGGGCCAAGCGCGTCCCCGTCGACTACGCCTCCCACTCCTCGCACGTCGAGATCATCGAGGACGAACTCGCCACCGCCCTCGCCGGGATCACCCCGCGCGTCCCGGACGTCCCCTTCCACTCCACCGTCACCGGCGACGTCATCGACACCGCGGCCACCGACGCCGCGTACTGGTACACCAACCTGCGCACCACCGTGCGCTTCGAGCCCGCCACCCGCGCTCTCATGGAGGCCGGTCACCAGGTCTTCATCGAGGTCAGCCCGCACCCGGTGCTGGCGATCGGCCTCCAGGAGACCGCCGAGACCGCCGGTGTCACCGCGCACGTCGTCCCCTCCCTGCGCCGCGAGCAGGGCGGCCCGGTCCGCTTCCTGACCTCCCTGGGCGAGGCGCAGGTGCGCGGCGTCGCCGTCGACTGGTCGCCGGTGTTCGCCGGCCGGCCCGTCCGCACCGTCGACCTGCCCACCTACCCCTTCCAGCGGCGCCGCTTCTGGCTCGACTCCGCCGCCCCCGCCACCGACCGCGCCGGATCCGGCGGCGCCGAGGAGAGCCGCTTCTGGGAGGCCGTCGAGACCGAGGACCTGGCAGCCCTGACCGCCGCCCTGGACCTGGGCGCCGAACCCTCCGTCGACGACCTCCTCGCCGGCCTCGCCACCTGGCGCCGCCGCGCCGCCGAGACCTCCGCCGTCGACAATTGGCGCTACCGCGTCACCTGGCAGCCGCTCCGGCGCGACACCGCCGCACCCGCCGGGACCTGGCTGCTCGCCGTCCCCGCCGGCCGCACCGACGACGAGCGGATCACCGCCGTCCACCGCGCACTCGCCGCGCGCGGCGCCGACGTCGAACTCCTCACCGTCGACGCCGCCGACGACCGCACCACCCTGGCCGCCCGCCTCGGCGGAACGGACACCGGCGCGTTCACCGGCGTACTGTCCCTGCTCGCCGCCGACGGCAGCACCCTCCCCACCCACCGGGTCGCCACCGCCCTGGCCACGACTGTCGCCCTCGTCCAGGCCCTCGGCGACGCCGAGGTGACCGCGCCCCTGTGGTGCGTCACCTCCGGCGCCGTCTCCACCGGCCCCGCCGACCCGCTGCGCGACCCCGCGCAGGCCCAGCTCTGGGGCATCGGACGCGTCGTGGGAGCCGAGTACCCGCAGCGCTGGGGCGGCGTCGTCGACCTCCCCGAGACCCTCGACGAGCGCACCCTGACCGCCTTCACCGCCGCCCTCGCCGGCACCGAGGACGAAGTCGCGGTACGCGGCTCCACCACCTTCGGCCGCCGCCTCGTACGAGCCCACGCCACCCCCACCCGCACCCCGCTCCGGCTCCGCGGCACCGTCCTCGTCACCGGTGGCACCGGCACCCTCGGCGCCCACGTGGCCCGCTGGCTCGCCCACCACGGCGCCGAACACCTCCTCCTGACCAGCCGCAGCGGCCCCGCCGCCGAGGGAGCGGAGGAACTCCGCGCCGAACTCGAAGCCCTCGGCACCCCCACCACCATCGCCGCCTGCGACGTCACCGATCGCGACCGACTGCGCGAACTCCTCGGCTCGCTGCCCGCCGAACACCCCCTCGGCGGCGTCATCCACACCGCGGGCGTCCTGGACGACGGCGTCCTCGACGCGCTGACCACCGACCGGCTGGAGCGCGTCCTGCGCCCCAAGACCGACGCCGCCCAGCACCTGCACGACCTCACCGCCGGCCTCGACCTGGACTTCTTCGTCCTCTTCTCCTCCATCTCCGGCGTCGTCGGCAACGGCGGCCAGGGCGGTTACGCCGCCGCCAACGCCTTCCTCGACGCCCTCGCACACCGGCGCCGCGCCCAGGGCCTGCCCGCCACCGCCGTCGCCTGGGGCTCCTGGGGCTCCGGCCGGATGATGGGCGACCACGCCGAGGCCCACCTCGCCCGCCGCGGCATCCTCCCCATGGCCGCCGACCTCGGCATCCAGGCACTGCACACCGCCCTGGAGCAGAACGACACCGCCGTCACCGTCGCCGACATCGACTGGGAACGCTTCGTCCCCGCCTTCGCCGTCACCGGCACCTACCCCCTCCTCGACGACCTCCCCGAGGCACGCGCACTCCTCACGGCCTCCGCCGCACCGGCCGCCGGGACCGGCGACACCGACGGGCCGGCCCTCGGCCGCCGCCTGGCCGGCCTCGGCCACGCCGAACAGGCCCGCGCCGTCCTGGAGCTCGTACGCACCCAGGCCGCCACCGTCCTCGGCCACTCCGGCGCCGACGCCGTCCAGCCCGGCCGGGCCTTCCGCGAGACCGGCTTCGACTCGCTGACCGCCATCGAGCTGCGCAACCGCCTCGCCGTCGCCACCGGCATGAGCCTGCCCACCACCGTCGTCTTCGACTACCCCAACCCGGCCGAGCTCGCGCAGTACCTGCACGCCCAGGTCACCGGCCAGGCACCGGACACCCCGGCCGTCACCGGCGGCGCCGTGCGCCCGGCCGACGACGAGCCCATCGCCATCGTCTCCATGAGCTGCCGCTTCCCCGGCGGCGTCCACTCGCCCGAGCAGCTGTGGCAGCTCCTCGTGGACGGCGCCGACGCCCTCACCGGCTTCCCCACCGACCGCGGCTGGGACCTCGACACCCTCTACGACCCGGACCCCGAACACCGGGGCACGACCTACTCGCGCGAAGGCGGCTTCCTGCACGACGCCGCCGACTTCGACGCCGCCTTCTTCGGGATCAGCCCGCGCGAGGCACTGGCCATGGACCCCCAGCAGCGCCTGCTCCTGGAAACCTCCTGGGAGGCGTTCGAACGCGCCGGCATCGACCCCACCGCGCTCAAGGGCCTCCAGGCCGGTGTCTTCATCGGCTCCAACGGCCAGGAGTACGCCTGGGGCCTGAACGCCGGGGAGCGCAAGGCCCCCGAGGGCGTCGAGGGCTACCTCCTCACCGGCCGCGCCGCCAGCGTCGTCTCCGGCCGCCTCTCCTACACGTACGGGCTCGAAGGCCCCGCCGTCACCGTCGACACGGCCTGCTCGTCCTCCCTCGTCGCCCTGCACCTCGCGGCGCAGGCCCTGCGCCAGGAGGAGTGCTCCCTCGCCCTCGCCGGCGGCGTCACCATCATGGCCAGCCCCGGCATCTTCATCGAGTTCAGCCGCCAGCGCGGCCTGGCGCCCGACGGCCGCTGCAAGGCGTTCGCCGCCGCCGCCGACGGCACCGGCTGGGGCGAGGGCGTCGGCATGCTCCTGCTGGAGCGCCTCTCCGACGCCGAACGCAACGGCCACCGCGTCCTCGCGGTCCTCCGGGGCAGCGCCGTCAACCAGGACGGCGCCTCCAACGGTCTCACCGCCCCCAACGGCCCCTCGCAGCAGCGCGTCATCTGCCAGGCCCTCGCCAACGCCGGCCTCGACGCGGCCGACGTCGACGTCGTCGAGGCCCACGGCACGGGTACGACCCTCGGCGACCCGATCGAGGCCCAGGCCCTCCTCGCCACCTACGGCCAGGACCGGCCCGAGGACCGGCCGCTGTGGCTCGGTTCGCTGAAGTCCAACATCGGGCACACCCAGGCCGCCGCCGGTGTCGCCGGCGTCATCAAGACCGTACTGGCCCTCGAACACGGGCTGCTGCCGAAGACCCTGCACGTCGACGAGCCCACCCCGCACGTCGACTGGTCCACCGGCGCCGTCGAACTCCTCACCGAGCCCGTCGCCTGGCCCGCCGACGGCCGCACCCGCCGCGCCGCCGTCTCCGCCTTCGGCGTCAGCGGCACCAACGCCCACGTCATCGTCGAACAGGCCCCCGAGGCCGCGCCGGCCGCCCCCGCCGAGCCGGCGGCCCGGCCGGACCTGCCCGTGCCGTGGGTCCTCTCCGGCCACGACACCACCGCGCTCCTCGCCCAGGCCGACCGCCTGAAGGACCGCCTCACCGCCGACCCCGGCCTCGACCCCGCCGACATCGGCCTGTCCCTGGCCACCTCCCGCGCCGCCCTGGAGCGCCGCGCCGCCGTCGTCGGCACCGGCCGCGACGAACTCCTGGCCGGCCTCGACGCCCTGACCCGCGACGAGACGGCGGCCAACGTCCTGCGCGGCGGCATCGGCCCCGACGGCCCCGGCCGCCTGGCCCTCCTCTTCTCCGGCCAGGGCAGCCAGCGCCCGGGCATGGGACGCGAGCTGTACGCCGCGTTCCCCGCCTTCGCCGACGCCTTCGACGACGTCTGCGCCCACCTGGACACCCACCTCGAACAGCCCCTGCGCGACGTGATGTTCGCCGAGGACGCCGACCAGCTGAACCGGACCGCCTTCACCCAGCCCGCCCTCTTCGCCGTCGAGGTCGCGCTCTTCCGCCTCGTCGAGTCCTGGGGCGTACGGCCGGACGCGCTCGCCGGCCACTCGATCGGCGAACTGGCCGCGGCCCACGTCGCCGGCGTCCTGACCCTGCCCGACGCGGCGGCCCTCGTGACCGCCCGGGGAAGGCTGATGCAGGCCCTGCCGGTCGGCGGCGTGATGGTGGCCGTCCAGGCGAGCGAGGACGAGATCCTGCCGCTGCTGGCCGGTCACGAGTCCGAGGCGGGCATCGCGGCCGTCAACGGGCCGACTTCGGTGGTCCTTTCCGGCACCGAGGACGCGGTCATGGCGGTGGTCGAGCGCTTGGAGGGTCGTAAGACCAAGCGCCTCACGGTCTCGCACGCCTTCCACTCGCCGCTGATGGAGCCGATGCTGGCGGAGTTCCGTACGGTCGCGGAGGGGCTCTCGTTCTCCGCCCCGGCGATTCCGATCGTCTCCACCCTCACCGGTGAGTTGGTGGCCGCGGACGAGCTGTGCGACGCCGAGTACTGGGTCCGCCACGTCCGCCGGGCCGTCCGCTTCGCCGACGCCGTCGGCACCCTCGCCGCCGACGGTGTCACCACCTACCTGGAGATCGGCCCCGGCGGCGTCCTGACCGCCATGGCCCAGGACACCCTCGACGGCACCGGCGTCACCGTCCCGTCGCTGCGCACCGACCGCCCCGAGGACGTGGCCCTCACCACCGCCCTCGCCCACCTCCACGTCCACGGCACCGCCGTCGACTGGGACGCGGTCTTCGAAGGCCGCGGCGCCCACCACGTCGACCTGCCCACCTACGCCTTCCAGCGTCAGCGCTACTGGCTGACGACCCCGCCCGCCGCCGACGCCGCCGCCATCGGACTCACCGACCCCGGACACCCCATGCTGGGTGCCGCCGTCGCCCTCCCCGACGGCACCACCGTCCTCACCGGCAGGCTCTCCCTCGCCACCCACCCGTGGCTCGCCGACCACGCCGTCTCCGGCGTGGTCCTGGTCCCCGGCACCGCCTTCGTCGAACTGGCCCTGCGCGCCGGCGAGGAAACCGGCTGCGACAGCGTCGAGGACCTCACGATCGAGGCACCGCTCGTCCTGCCCGAGCACGGCGGCGTCCAGCTCCGGCTCACCATCGCCGCACAGGACGACACCGGACGCCGCGCCCTCGCACTCTTCTCCCGCCCCGAGGACGCCCTCACCCCGGACGACTGGACCCGCCACGCCGGCGGCACCCTCACCCCCGGCACCGCACCGGCCGCACCCCACCGCGACCTCACCGCCTGGCCGCCCCCCGGCGCCACCCCCGTCCCCACCGACGACCTCTACGACCGGCTCGACGCCCTCGGCTTCGGCTACGGCCCCGCCTTCCGCGGCCTGCGCGGCGCCTGGCGGCAGGGCGACACCCTGTACGCCGAGGCGGCCCTGCCCGCCGAACCGGCCGCCGAGGCCGGCACGTACGGACTCCACCCCGCCCTCCTCGACGCGGCCCTGCACGCCTCCTGGCTCGGCCTGCTCTCCGGCACGAGCACCGGACAGGGCCTGCTGCCCTTCGCCTGGGACCGCATCGACCTGCGCGCCGCCGGCGCACCGGCCCTGCGCGTCGCCCTCACCCCGGCCGGCACCGACGCCGTGTCCGTACTCGTCGCCGACAGCACCGGACAGCCCGTCGCCTCCGTCGGCTCGCTCGTCCTGCGACCCGTCTCCGCGGAGCAACTGCGCGGCACGGCCGCCTCCCGGCAGGACTCCCTCTTCCACCTCGACTGGATCACCGCCGAGCCCGGCCGGGACACGGCGCCCTGGACCGCCCTCGGCACCCTCGCCGCCGACGGCGAGGGTCACACCGACCTGGCGGCGCTCGCCGAGGCCGCCGACGCCGGCACGCCCGTACCCGAGTACGTCGTGACCGCCGTGGAGACGCGGCTGTCGGCATCACCCGCCGACGCCGTACGGGCGACGAGCCACCACGCGCTGCACCTCGTACAGCACTGGCTCGCCGACGAGCGGTTCGCGGCCTCGCGCCTGGTGCTGGTGACCCGGGGCGCGGTCGCGCCCGACGGCGAGACCGGCACCGCCCACGGCCTCGACGCCGCCCAGGCGGCCGTCTGGGGCCTGGTCCGCTCGGCCCAGTCGGAGAACCCCGGCCGCCTCGTCCTCCTCGACCTCGACGAGACCGCACAGCCGGCCACGGCCGTGCCGGCCGCGCTGAGCACCGGCGAGCCGCAGCTCGCCGTCCGCGACGGCAGGATCCTGCTGCCCCGCCTCGCCAAGGCCCCCGACGCCGCCCCGGCCGCCGCCCACACCTTCCCGGCCGACGGCACCACCCTGATCACCGGCGCCACCGGCACCCTCGGCCGGCTCCTCGCCCGCCACCTCGTCACCGAACACGGCGCGCGCCGCCTGCTGCTCCTCGGCCGCCGCGGCCTCGCCGCCGACGGCGCGGCCGACTTCGCCGCCGAACTCACCGCCCTCGGCGCCGACGTCGCCACCACCGCCTGCGACGTGGCCGACCGCACCGCCCTCGCCGACGTCCTCGCCGCCATCCCCGCCGCACACCCCCTCACCGCCGTGGTGCACGCGGCGGGCGTCACGGACGACGGCATCGTCCCCGCCCTCACCCCCGAACGCGTCGACCACGTCCTGCGCCCCAAGGTCGACGCCGCACTCAACCTCCACGAACTCACCCAGGAAACGGACCTGAGCGCCTTCGTGCTCTTCTCCTCCGTCTCCGCCACCCTCGGCGGCGCCGGCCAGGGCAACTACGCCGCCGCCAACGCTTTCCTGGACGCCCTCGCACAGCAGCGCCGGGCGGCGGGACTGCCCGCCGTGTCGATGGCCTGGGGCCTGTGGGCCGAGGACAGCGGCATGACCAGCAAGCTCCACTCCGCCGACCTCGCCCGCATCCGCCGCATGGGCCTGGCCGCCATGGCCTCCGACGACGGACTCGCCCTCTTCGACGCCGCCTGCGCCGGAGCCGCCGACGTCCTGTACCCCCTGCGCCTCGACGGCGCCGGACTGCGCGCCCAGGCCGCCGAAGGCGACGTCCCGGCGCTGCTGCGCTCCCTGGTCAAGGCACCCGCCCGCCGGGACCGCAGCCACGCCACCGACGGCACGGCGACCACCGCCTCCACCCTCGCCCAGCGACTGGCCGGCCGCACGGAGGCCGAGCAGGACCGCGAGCTCCTGGACCTCGTACGCCGCCAGATCGCCACCGTCCTCGGCCACGCCTCGGCCGAACAGGTCGACGCCGAGCGCGCGTTCAAGGAGCTCGGCTTCGACTCCCTCACCGCCGTCGAACTGCGCAACCTCCTCAACTCCGCCACCGGCACCCGCCTCCCCGCGACCCTGGTCTTCGACCACCCGACACCCCAGGCCCTCGCCCGCTACCTGCGCACGGAGATCGTCGGGGACGCGGCGGACGCCCTGCCCGCCGCGCCGGCGCCGGTGGAGCTCCCGGCCGACGACGACCCCATCGCCATCGTCGGCATGAGCTGCCGCTACCCGGGCGGCGTCCGCTCGCCCGAGGAGCTCTGGCGGCTGGTCAGCGAGGGCGGCGACGCCATCGGCGGCTTCCCCGCCGACCGCGGCTGGGCCATCGACTCGCTCTACCACCCCGACCCCGACCACCACGGCACCAGCTACGCCCGCGAAGGCGGCTTCCTGTACGAGGCCAGTGGGTTCGACGCGGCGTTCTTCGGGATCTCGCCGCGCGAGGCGCTGGCGATGGACCCGCAGCAGAGGCTGCTGCTGGAAACCTCCTGGGAAGCCTTCGAGCGGGCCGGCATCGACCCGGCGTCGGTGCGAGGTTCGCGGACCGGTGTGTTCGCGGGCGTGATGTACCACGACTACGGCTCGCGGCTCTCGGTGATCCCCGAGGGATTCGAGGGCTACGTCGTCAACGGCAGCGCGGGCAGCATCGCCTCGGGCCGGGTCGCCTACACCTTCGGCCTCGAAGGCCCGGCGGTCACCGTCGACACGGCGTGCTCGTCGTCGCTGGTCGCGCTGCACCTCGCGGCGCAGGCGCTGCGGCAGGGCGAGTGCTCGCTCGCCCTGGTCGGCGGCGTGACCGTCATGTCGACGCCCAACATCTTCATCGAGTTCAGCCGCCAGCGCGGCCTGGCCGTCGACGGCCGCTGCAAGGCGTTCTCCGCCGAGGCCGACGGCACCGGCTGGGCCGAAGGCGCGGGCATGCTGCTCGTGGAGCGTCTGTCGGACGCGCGGCGCAACGGACACCAGGTACTGGCGGTCGTACGCGGCAGCGCCATCAACCAGGACGGCGCCTCCAACGGTCTCACCGCCCCGAACGGCCCCGCACAGCAAAGGGTGATCCAGCAGGCGCTGGCGAGCGCCGGCCTGTCGGCGGCCGACGTGGACGCGGTCGAGGCGCACGGCACGGGCACCACCCTGGGCGACCCGATCGAGGCCCAGGCGCTGCTCGCCACCTACGGGCAGGGCCGGCCCGAGGACCGCCCGCTGTGGCTGGGCTCGCTGAAGTCGAACATCGGCCACACCCAGGCCGCCGCCGGTGTCGCCGGCGTGATCAAGATGGTCATGGCGATGCGCGAAGGCGTCCTGCCCCGGACCCTGCACGTCAACGAGCCGTCACCGCACGTCGACTGGTCGGCGGGCGACGTCCGCCTGCTGACGGATCCCGTGGAGTGGTCGGAGAACGGGCGGCCGCGCCGGGCGGGTGTGTCCTCGTTCGGTGTCAGCGGCACCAACGCCCACGTCGTCATCGAGCAGGGCCCCGCGGAGGAGTACGAAACCTCCGCGACCACCACGGACGGAACGATCACCCCCTGGATGATCTCGGCGAAGGACCCTGCGGCACTGCGGGAACAGGCCGAGCGACTGCGGTCGTACGTGGCGGAGCACCCGCACCTCGACCCGGCCGATGTCGGCTTCTCGCTCGCCACGTCGCGCGCGGCGCTGGAGCACCGCGCGGTCGTACTCGGCTCGGACATCACCGAACTGACCACCGGCCTGGCCGCCCTCACCGAGGACCGGCAGACCGCCGGTGCCGTCCGGGGCGATACCGGCACCTCTGGTGGCCGGACGGCGCTGATGTTCTCGGGTCAGGGAAGTCAGCGATTGGGGATGGGGCGTGAGTTGTACGCGTCGTTCCCGGTGTTCGCGGAGGCTTTCGACGCTGTGTGCGCCGAGCTCGACGCGTGCGCTGGGGAGTCTCTGCGGGATGTGATCTTCGGCGAGCATGCCGAGCTGCTGAACCGGACGGAGTTCACCCAGCCTGCGTTGTTCGCTGTTGAGGTGGCGTTGTTCCGCCTTGTGGAGTCGTGGGGTGTGCGGGCGGACTATCTGGCCGGTCATTCGATCGGTGAGCTGGCGGCTGCGCATGTGGCGGGGGTTCTGTCACTTGCGGACGCTGCGGCTCTCGTGGTCGCCCGGGGTCGGTTGATGCAGGCGCTGCCCAGCGGTGGCGTGATGGTGGCGGTTCAGGCATCGGAGGCCGAGGTGCTGCCGCTGCTGGCGGGTCATGAGTCCGAGGCGGGCATCGCGGCGGTCAACGGGCCGACGTCGGTGGTCCTGTCCGGCGCCGAGGACGCGGTCATGGCTGTGGTCGGGCGCCTGGAGGGTCGTAAGACCAAGCGCCTGTCGGTCTCGCATGCCTTCCACTCGCCGTTGATGGAGCCGATGCTGGCGGAGTTCCGTACGGTCGCGGAGGGGCTCTCGTTCTCCGCTCCGGCGATTCCGATCGTCTCCACCCTCACCGGTGAGCTGGTGGCGGCGGATGAACTCTGCGACCCGGAGTACTGGGTCCGTCACGTCCGTCAGGCGGTCCGTTTCGCCGACGCGGTCAACACGCTGGCTGCGGAAGGCGCCCGTACGTTCCTGGAGATCGGCCCGGGCGGTGTCCTGACCGCCATGGCCCAGGACGTCCTCGACGGGACCGGTGTCACGGTGCCGTCGCTGCGCACCGACCGCTCCGAGGACCTGGCCGTCACCACGGCCCTCGCCCACCTGCACGTACACGGCGTGCCCGTCGACTGGAAGGCGTTCTACGCCGCTACCGGTGCCCGGCGCGTCGACCTTCCCACCTACGCCTTCCAGTACGAGGAGTACTGGCTGGAGGCCACGGCGCCCACGGGCGACGTGGGCTCGGCCGGCCTGGTGGACGCGGACCACGCGCTGCTCGGGGCGGCGGTGAGCCTGCCCGACGGCGGCGGCGCGCTGCTGACCGGCCGCCTGTCGACGGCCACTCAGCCCTGGCTGGCGGACCATGCGGTGTCCGGGGTGACGCTCCTGCCGGGTACGGCCTTCCTGGAGATGGCCGTACGAGCCGGCGACGAGGTCGGCTGCGGCCGCGTGGAGGAACTGACCCTCGCGGCGCCGCTGGCGCTCTCCGACGAGGGCGCCGTCCAGATCAGGGTGACCGTCGGCGACTCGGACGCCACGGGCGGCCGCCCTGTCAGGATCTACTCGCGTGCCGAGGGCGAAGCCGCCACGGATGCCCCTTGGACGTGCCACGCGACCGGCATCCTGACCGAGTCCGCGCAGGCCACGGCGGTATCCGACACGGCCGTTCTGGCTGAGTGGCCGCCCGCCGGAGCCACGGCCGTGGACAGCGAGGGCTGCTACGAGCGGCTGGCGGACGCCGGCTTCGGCTACGGCCCCGTGTTCCAGGGCCTGCGAGCGGTGTGGCAGCGGGGCGAGGAGCTCTTCGCCGAGGTCGCGCTGCCCGAGGACGCCTCCGTTACCGGCTTCGCGCTGCACCCCGCGCTCCTCGACTCCGCGCTGCACGCCATGGGCCTGGGCGAACTGCTCGACCAGGGCCCGGAGCAGAGGCTGCCCTTCGCGTGGACCGGTGTGAACGTGCACGCCACGGGCGCCGCTTCACTGCGGGTCCGGCTGGCCAAGGCCGGCCACGACTCGGTGTCCCTGCTGATCGCCGACGGAACGGGCGCCTCGGTCGCCTCCGTCGACGCCCTCACCCTGCGCGCCGTCACCGCCGAGCAGCTCGCGGCGGCTCGGAACGCGCGGGAAGAATCGCTGTACCGGGTGGAGTGGGTGCGGCGCGCTGCCCCTGACGCCGGAGGCGAGCTGGCGGTGCGCGCGTCCCTGCCGGACGCGGAGGCCGAGGTTCCCGAGGTTGTCGCACTGTCGCTCGCTTCGGATGACGGTGGCGGTGATGTGCGGGCTG
>NZ_JAGGOL010000139.1 GCF_018614525.1 Streptomyces sp. ISL-11 | reverse complement strand
CCCTTACGGGACATCGTTTAGGGCTTGTCCGGCGGGTCTTCGGCTGCGGGCCGGTCTTTGCCGCCTGCGGCGGCGGGCGCCCTGCGGGCGCGTCCTCAATCGCCGGACGGGCTGAGATCGGCTGAGCTCAGCCACAATCAAGCCCGTTGGGGGCACCCCCAGCGGTAGCTGGGGGAGATTGAGGACGCCACCGCGCAGCGGTGGTGCGGACGATACGGCCCGGCAGCCGCCCTCTCACGTGATCCGCCGGACACGGCCTACGGCTGGAAGAGAATCTTGAAAGCGCCCTCCCGCTTCCGCTGGAACATCTCGTACGCCCGCGGCGCCTCGTCGAGCGGCAGCCGGTGCGTGGCGAAGTCGTCGACACCGAGCGGGTCGTCGTCGGTGAGCAGCGGGAGGATGTCGTCGGTCCACCGGCGGACGTTGGCCTGGCCCATGCGCAGCTGGAGCTGTTTGTCGAACATCGTCATCAGCGGCATCGGGTCGGTCATCCCGCCGTACACGCCGCTGACGGAGACCGTGCCGCCGCGCCGCACCAGCGCGATGGCCAGGTGCAGCGCGCTCAGGCGGTCCACACCCGCCTTCTTCATGAGCTTCTCGGCCCACCGGGACGGGATCAGCCCGACGGCCTGCTGGGCGAGTTGGGTGACGGCGCTGCCGTGGGCCTCGGTGCCGACCGCGTCGATGACCGCGTCGGGCCCGCGGCCACCGGTGAGGTCCGCCGCGGCCGCCAGCAGGTCCCGCTCGTGGTCGAACGCGTCGAGGTCCAGCACCTCGACACCGTCGTGGCGCGCGCGGGCCAGCCGCTCGGGCACGTAGTCGATGCCGATCACCTGACCAGCACCGAGATGACGGGCGACGCGGCACGCCATCGTCCCGATGGGTCCGAGCCCGAGGACGGCCACGCTGCCGCCGGGCGGCACCTGTGCGTACCGCACGGCCTGCCAGGCCGTGGGCAGCACGTCGGAGAGATAGACGAACCGGTCGTCGGGCGGCCCGTGCGGCACCTTGACCGGCCCGAACTGCGCCTGGGGAACCCGCAGGTACTCCGCCTGCGCCCCGGGCACGGCGCCGTACAGCTTGGTGTAGCCGAACAGCGCCGCGCCCATGCCGTGCTCGCGCACCTGGGTGGTCTCGCACTGGGTGGTGAGCCCCGACCCGCACATCTCGCACCTGCCGCACGCGATGCCGAACGGGACCACGACCCGGTCGCCCGGCGCGAGCCCGGTCAGCTCGGAACCGGTCTCCTCCACGATGCCCATCGGCTCGTGGCCCAGGATGTCGCCCGGGGTCATGAACGGGGTGAGCACCTCGTACAGATGCAGGTCCGAACCGCACAGGCCGCTGGAGGTGATCCGGACGATCGCGTCGGTGGGTTCCTCGATGAACGGGTCGGGGACCGTGTCGACCCGGACGTCGCGCTTGCCGTGCCAGACGGTGGCTCGCATGGCCGATCGCCTCCTGGGACCTGGGGAACGTGGGGGAGTGGCGGAGGTCAGCCGCTGAGCGGCGGGCGCCCCCAATGACGGTGGGCGGCCAGGGACTCGGTGACGGAGCTCAGGAAGTCGTCGCTGACGGCGTCGGCGGTGACCACGCCCTGGTCGACGGCCGGGGCACCGCCGCCGGCCGCCGTGTGCACACCGTCCGGCAGGAGCGCGGCCAGCCGCTCCACGGCCGGACCGAGCGCGGCGATCGGCTTGCCGTGCCGGTAGGCGCCGCGGACGAACCGCCGGGCCGCGTCGTCGGCGACGGGATCGCCCGAGCCCAGGCCGCCCGGAGGCAGCACGACGGCGTCGTAGAGCACCGAGGCGACCGTCGGCAGCGCCCGGTCGACCGGAAGCCTCTCCCCGCCCGCGCCACCGACCTCGCCGTCGTGCGGGGCGATGATCTCGGCGATCGCGCCGCGTTCCGCCAGCGCGTCGCGCACCGCCCGCGCCTGGCCGGCGTCCACCCCGTCGGAGACCAGGATCGCCACCTGCCGGGTGCTGATCGAGCCGTCGCCCTGGTTGTTCTCCAGGCTCAGCGCCGGGGAGGGCGCGGGCCGCGGCGTGTCCTGCCGCGGCGGCTCGGCGACACCGATGCCCTGGGCGACCGCGGCCGCGAGGTCGTGGTCCACGCGCGCGAGCTGCTCGACCGTGCGCTGGCGCACGGCCAGCGCGCCGACCTTGCCGAGCTCGAAGCGGAAGGCATCGACGATGTGCTTCCGTTCCCAGTCGGACATGCTGTGCCAGAACATCGCCGGCTGGGTGTAGTGGTCGTCGAAGCTGGGGCTGCGCTTGCGGATCTTGCGTCCGTCCACGCGCTCGGTCAGGTGCCGGAACGCGGGGTCGTTCGGATCGGCGAGGGCGGGGCAGCCGCCGCCGAGCGAGTTGGGGCTGTAGCTGGTGCCCCGGTGGATCTGCCCCTGGTGGTAGCCGTCGCGCTGGTTGGTGCGCACTGGGGCGACGGGCCGGTTGACCGGGATCTGCGCGAAGTTCGGGCCGCCGAGACGGATGAGCTGGGTGTCCAGGTACGAGAAGTTACGGGCCTGGAGCAGCGGGTCGTTGGTGAAGTCGATGCCCGGCACGACGTTCGCCGTGTGGAAGGCGATCTGCTCGGTCTCGGCGAAGAAATTGTCCGGGTTGCGGTTGAGGACCATCCGGCCGATGGGCCGTACGGGCACCAGTTCCTCCGGGATGATCTTCGTGGCGTCCAGCAGGTCGAAGTCGAAGGAGTGCTCGTCCTCCTCCGGGACCAGCTGCACACCCAGCTCGTACTCCGGATAGTCGCCGGCTTCGATGCAGTTCCACAGATCGCGGCGGTTGAAGTCCGCGTCCCGGCCCTGGGTCTCCTGGGCCTCGTCCCACACCAGGGAGTGCACACCGAGGCGGGGCTTCCAGTGGAACTTCACGAACGTGCCCCGGCCCGCCGCGTCGACGAACCGGAAGGTGTGGACGCCGAACCCCTGCATCATCCGGTAGCTGCGCGGGATCGCCCGGTCGGACATCAGCCACATGATCGTGTGCAGCGTCTCGGGCTGGAGCGAGACGAAGTCCCACAGCGTGTCGTGGGCCGAGGCACCGGTGGGGATCTCGTTCTGCGGCTCAGGTTTCACCGCGTGCACGAAGTCGGGGAACTTGATGCCGTCCTGGATGAAGAAGACCGGGAAATTGTTGCCGACCAGGTCGTAGTTTCCCTCCGTCGTATAGAACTTCGTCGCGAAGCCCCGCACGTCCCGCACCGTATCGGCGGAACCGCGCGGCCCCTGGACGGTGGAGAACCGCACGAACACAGGAGTCCGCACGGACGGATCCTGGAGAAAGGCCGCCCGCGTGAACTCCGCGCACGACGCGTACGGCTCGAAGTAGCCGTACGCCCCCGCGCCACGGGCGTGCACGACCCGCTCCGGAATGCGCTCGTGGTCGAAGCGCGTGATCTTCTCGCGGAAGTGGAAATCCTCCATCAGCGTCGGGCCGCGCTCACCGACCCGGAGGGAATCGTCGGTGTGATCGACGACCACACCCTGATCCGTCGTCAAAGGCCCGCTGGCGGGATCCTCCGCACGAAAAGAGTCTCGCTGCTCCTGCTTCGGGTCGGCCATTGGCTGCTCGTTCCCTTCCCACTCGCTGTGCCGGCGGCGGCTGATGGTGCGCGCAACTACCCGAGTGACCCCGTACGGGAATGGGAAACGTGGGCCAACCAGGTGATTCGCGGGCGGGCGGAGCGGGCCGGCGGAGCGGGCCGGCGCGAGGAACCGGAACCGGGATGACTGGTGCCCGCGATCGTGGGCACTCGCAAGGACGTCCCGATTTCCGTACCGACTCAGGGAGGGAAGGCCATGTCACAGGTCGAGGAGTCCATCGAGGTCGCCGTTCCGGTCACCACCGCCTACAACCAGTGGACCCAGTTCGAGGAATTCCCGCGCTTCATGAAGGGGGTGGAGCGGGTGGAGCAGCGCACACCGACCCTCACACACTGGGTGACGAACATCGACGGCGTCACCCGCGAATTCGACGCGGTGATCAGCGAACAGATCCCGGACGAGCGGGTGGCGTGGACCACCGTGTCCGGCGAGGTCCGGCAGGCCGGAGCGGTCACGTTCCACCGCCTCGACGAGACCCGCACCAAGGTCATGCTCCAGTTCGACCACGCTCCCGAAGGGCTGGTCGACACGGTCGGCGACAAGCTCGGCTTCGTCCGCCGCCAGGCCAAGGGCGACCTGGAGCGCTTCAAGTCCTTCATCGAGGCGCGCGGCATCGAGACGGGCCAGTGGCGCGGGGAAGTGGTCTGACCCGGACGGCGGAACGGGCCTGTGAACTCGGCCCTCCCCGACCTCAACCCCCCGTGCCGTGGCCGGGGAACTCCGCGAACGTGACCGCCTGCGGATGCGATTCCACCCACTCGGCGAGCTCGGGCCCGATGGGCCCGTAGAGCTCGGCGTGGACCATCTCCGCGCACCGCCCCATCCGTGCCAGCAGATCCGCCCCCCGGGCGTTGTGGGCGAGGGCCGCCGCCCCGTCGGCGTACTCCTCCAGCACCAGATAGCTGCCGGCACCGGCCGAGAACCACCGGTAGACGTGGGTGCCGGGCTCCTCGGCCGCCTGGTCGCGCAGGGCGAGGGCCACTTCCTCGAACTCGTCCTGCCGGCCGTCACGGACGTCGAACCGGGCACGCACGGAGATACTCATGACCCACACTCCAGCAGATCGCTCGATCGGGCACCCGGCCGGGTGCCTTCGTCCGCTCGTACCGTCCGACCCGTACGGGCGGATGCCACCGCGCCGCGGCCGGTTCCCGGAGCCCGGGAACCGGCCGCGGCACCGGCGTCAGCGCGCCTGGGCGGCCGCTTCGGCCTCCGAGTTCTCGATACCGAGGTTGGCGTAGGCCACGGGGTTGGCGTACTCCCACACCTTGACGATCCTGGCGTCCTCGATGTCGATCCGGAAGACGTAGACGTTGCGGTAGACCAGCTGTTCCGCCGTGGACAGGATGTCGCCGTTCGCCTGGAGGAAGACCGACCCGGCGTCCGCGCTGACCGTGTAGACCTTGTCGAGGAAGGCGACACGGTCGAACTTCGCCACGACGGAGTCGATGTAGCCCATCACGTGTTCCCGGCCGTCGAAGACGTACCAGGGGGCGGGTGTGCCCGCGATCGACAAGGGGATGGTGACGTTGGCCTCGGGCGAGAGCAGGGCGCGCACGCCCTCGGGGTCGCGTCCCTCGAAGGCGGCGAAGAAGCGCTTCGCGGTGTTCAGAGCGGTTTCGTGATCCATGTTCATGCCCTCACTCTGAGCGGCCCGCCGGTTCCGGGGGAGAGCCCTGGGCAGCGGGGGGTCCGGCAGTACCAGGCTGTGGCAGGTCGCGGGGCGGACAATGAGGGGGTGACCCAGGACGACACGGCACTCGCCCACGCTCTGCGCCGGTGGCGCGACCGGACCAGCCCCCAGGACGCGGGCCTCCCGCAGGGAGGTGTCCGGCGCGCCCCCGGACTGCGGAGGGAGGAACTGGCCCACCTCGCCGGGCTCTCGGTCGACTACGTCGTCCGCCTGGAACGTGGCCGCGCCACGTCACCCTCCGCCCAGGTCCTCGCCGCGCTCGCGCGTGCGCTGCGCCTGACGGAAGCCGAGCGGGACCACCTCTTCCTCCTCGCCGGTCAGGCCGCGCCCACCACGGGCCAGGTCTCCCAGCACGTTCCGCCCAGCGTCCAGCGGCTGCTCGACCAGCTCCGCGACACCCCGCTCAGCGTCCACGACGCGGCCTGGAACCTCATCTCCTGGAACCCTCTGTGGGCCGCCCTCGTCGGCGACCCCTCCGCGTGGCGCGGAAGGGAACGCAACATCGCCTGGCGGCACTTCACCCGGATGCCCGGCCGCGTCACCCACGCCCCCGGGCAGCAGGCCCGCTTCGAGGCGGCCCTCGTCTCCGACCTGCGCTCCTCCACCGCCCGCTACCCCCGGGACAGGCCGCTGCGGTCCCTGATCGCCGACCTGCGCCGCGAGGACGACCGCTTCGGCGCGCTGTGGGACTCCCACACCGTGGGCTTCCACACCACCGACAGCAAGACCGTCCACCACCCCGCTCTCGGCCCCGTCACGGTGGACTGCGACACCCTCACCGTCCCCGGAAGCGACCTGCGCATCGCCGCCTGCTCGGCGCCGCCGGGCACCGCGACGTCCGAACAGTTCGCCCTCCTGGCGGCCATCGGCACCCAGGACGTCACGGCCCCGGTCCACGCCCCGCGGGGCGGCCGGTAGCGGGGCAGGACGGCGGCGGGGTCGGGACCGGACCCTCCGGGACGGCGGGCGCGAGGACTGAAAGCCCGGGAGACGGACAAGGGAACCGGTACGGGCGGTCGCCCGTCCCCACGCTCCGCCTCCCCGCATGCGCGGCCGTCGGAGGAGGGCGAGCATGGAAGGCCCAGGCGAGGAAGGGCGGGCCCCATGAGCACCCCGGTATCACCCGAGCGCGACGGCGGACTGCGGGTCGTGGTCGTCGGCGCCACCGGCAACGTCGGCACCGGCGTCGTCGAGGAACTGAGCCGGGACCCCGGCATCGCCTCCGTCGTCGGCATCGCCCGCCGGATCCCGCGCTGGGCACCCGCGCGGACCACATGGGTGACCGCCGACATCGCCACCACCCCCGACACGGACCTCGCCGCCCACTTCCGCGGCGCCGACGCCGTCATCCACCTCGCCTGGCTCTTCCAGCCCACCCATGACCCCGTCACCACCTGGCGCACCAACGTCCTCGGCAGCATCAAGGTCTTCGACGCCGTCGCCGCCGCCGGCGTGGCCACTCTCGTGCACGCCTCCTCCGTCGGCGCCTACTCACCCGGCCCCAAGGACCGCGCCGTCGACGAGTCGTGGCCCACCCACGGCTGGCCGGACGCGGCCTACTGCCGCGAGAAGGCGTACCTGGAACGGGCACTCGACGCCTACGAGGCCCGCCACCCCGGTGTCCGGGTCGTCCGCATGCGGCCCGGCTTCATCTTCAGGAAGCAGTCCGCCGCCGAACAGCGCCGGCTGTTCGGCGGCCCGCTGGTGCCCTCCCGGCTCCCTCTCGCCTCCCTGCTGCCGCTCGTCCCCGACCTGCCCGGCCTGCGCTTCCAGGCCCTGCACACCGAGGACGCCGCGCGGGCCTACCGGCTCGCCGTCACCCGGCCCGTGCACGGCGCGTTCAACCTGGCGGCGGACCCGCCCGTGGACGCCGGCGTCCTGGCGGGACTGCTGTCGGCACGCTCCGTACGCCTGCCCTCCGGCCCCGTCCGCGCCGCGCTGTCCGCCGCGTGGCACCTGCGCCTGGTCCCCGCCTCCCCGCACCTCTTCGACGCCGTCCTGCGACTGCCCCTGATGGACACCGGCCGGGCCACCCGCGAACTGGGCTGGGAGCCCCGGTACACCGCCCGGGAAGCGATCGCCGAATTCCTGGCCGGTCTGCGCGAAGGCACCACCATGGACACCCCGCCGCTCGCCCCCGACCGACGGGGCAGCCGCCTGCGGCAGCTCGCCGGGGGAGCGGGCAGCCGGCCCTGACGGGGGCGCCGGGCCGTACTCCGTACCGGCTTCACCAGGTGGTATCCGGCGGTTCTTCGACTGCGGGCTGTCTTTGCCGCCTGCGGCGGCGGGCGCCCTGCGGGCGCGTCCTCAAGCGCCGGACGGGCTTGATTCGGCTGAGCTCAGCCCATTTCAGCCCGTCCGGCGCTTGAGGACACCGCCGCGCAGCGGTGGTGCGGACGACATGACCCGCAGCGACCGTTCACATGATCCGCCGGACCCGGCCTACGGCTTCACCGAGTCCGTCCCCGCACGCGGCTTCCGCCACAGCCCCCGCGTGAAGTCGGGGATGTCCTGCGGCGCGCCGTTCGCCTCGATCGAGGCATGGCTGAGCGGCACGGGAGCGGTCCACGTGGCCGCGTCGTAGACGTCGAAGTCGGGTACGAGCCCCAGTCGCATGGTCTGGATCAGCCGGAAGACCATGAGGTAGTCCATGCCGCCGTGGCCACCGGGCGGATTGGCGTGCTCCTTCCACAGCCAGTGGTCCCACTGCGCGTACTTCCCGAAGTCGCCCCACGTGTCGTCGGACATCTCCGGTTCGAGGTAGATCCGGGGCGGATAGTCCTCGAAGACGCCCTTGGTGCCGCCAAGGATGTTCAGCCGGCTGTAGGGGTGGGGGTTGGAGACCGCGTGCTCCAGCCGGATCACCCGGCCCTTCGCCGTCTGGACGAGACTGATCGACATGTCGCTCCCGACGTAGCTCTCCTTCCAGCTCGCGTCACCGGCCGGCATGTGCCGCGCCCGGTACTCGGCCAGTCCCAGGGCCGGTGAGCCGAACGTCGTGATGCGCACGGCCCGGTCGCCGCGGTTGACGTCCATGTAGTTGGCGACCGGTCCGAAGCCGTGGTTGGGGTAGAGGTCGCCCTTGAGCCGGGTGTGCCACTGCCGCCGCCAGGGGCCCTCGTAGTACGTCGGCGAGAACATCAGGCCGCGCAGATCGTGTATGTACGCCCCCGCGCCGTGCAGCAGATCGCCGAAGAGACCGGCGTGCGCCATCCGCAGTACGCGCATCTCGTTCCTGCCGTAACAGCAGTTCTCCAGCTGGATGCAGTGCCGCCGCATGCGTTCGGAGAGGTCGACCAGCTGCCACAGCTGGCCGAGCTCCATGGCGATCGGGCATTCGACGCCGACGTGCTTGCCGTTCGACAGGGCCGTCCTGGCCATCGCGAAGTGCCAATCCCACGGCGTGGCGACGTAGACGAAGTCCAGGTCGCCGCGTGCGCAGAGCTGTTCGTAGTCGTCCTCGCCCTTGGTGTAGAGCGCCGGAGCCGGCCGGCCCGCCGCCGTGACCTTCGCGGCGGCCTTCTCGGCCTTGGCCCGGACCACGTCGCACAGCGCGTTGACCTGGACGCCGGGGACGGCGAGGAAGAGGTCGATCATGGAGTCGCCGCGGTTGCCCAGACCGATGATGCCGATCCGTACGGTGCCGCGCCGCTCGAACGGCACGCCGATCATCGTCCTGCCCTGGCGCGCGGGCCAGGCGGGCGCCGGGCTTTCCTGGGCGGCGGGAGTCGCGGGGGCGGCGCTCGCCGCGGCCGGTCCGGCGAGGCCGCCGATGCCGATGACCGTCCCGGCGCCCGCCGCGCCGGCGGATCTCAGGACGGAGCGGCGGCTGACCTCGGGGTCCTCACTGGGGTTCTGCGGGGCTGACTCGTGCATCGGTCCTCCAGGGAGAGAGCTGATGGTGAGCTGCGCGTGCGTGAACCTTCGGCAAGGACCCTGATGGGTGAGGCGGACGAAGCGCAAGAGGCCGAAGGGAATTACCGAAACGAGAGCATGGTCACATAGTGACCGGTTTTGTCATCGGATCTGTTCGACACCGTGGGTCGTCGTGCCCGCCCACCAGGAGGCGGCACGCATCGACGGCACCCTGCGGGCCCTCGCCGCCCAGCACGACCGCGACTTCACCCTCCTCGTCGTCGACAACGCCTCCACGGACGACACCGCCGCCATCGCCCGCGCCTTCGCCGCCCGCGCCCCCTTCCCCGTCCACGTCGTCGACGAGCCCGAGAAGGGCGTCGGCTGCGCCGTCGACACGGCCTTCCGCCACGCCATCGACCACGGCGCCGGCCTCCTGGCCCGTACGGACGCCGACTGCCTGCCCCACCCCGGCTGGACGGCCGCCGCCCGCGCCGCGCTCGGCGACGGACCGCGGATGGTCTGCGGACGCATCGCCGCCCGGCGCGACGAACACGGGCCGGCCGGCCGCGCCGCGTTCCGCGCCATGGTGGCCACCGCCGCCGCCTTCGGCCGGCTGCGGCCCGCCCACAGCCGGCGGCACGGCTACCTCGCCCCCTACCGGATGCACGCGGGCAACAACATGGCCATCACCGCCGAGCTCTACCTGCGGGTCGGCGGCATGCCCCGGCGGCCCTCACCCACCGACCGGGCGTTCCTCAACCGCGTACGCCGCCACACCGCCGACATCACGCACTGCCGGACCATGGTCGTCGAGAACTCCACGCGCCGGATCAGGCAGTACGGCCTCGTCGGCACCGCCCGCTGGTACCTCGACCAAGGCAGCGGCACCCGAGGGGAGGACCCGCGCTGATGCTGGAACGACTCGCCCACGCACTGCGGACCGACCCCCACCGCCCCGCCGTACTCGCCGCCACCCGCACCGGCGCCGTCCGCGTCCGCGCCACCCGCGGGCAGCTCGCCGACCTCGCCGACGGCTACGCCGCCGCACTGCACCGGCGCGGCCTCGGCCGGGGCGACACTGTCGGCGTCGCCGTACGACCCGGGCCGCGAGCCCTCGCCGTGCTGCTCGCCGTCGACCGGCTGGGACTGCGCGCCGCCGTCCTCGACCCGGGCGCCGGCCCCGACGTGCTGCGCGCCCGGCTCGCCCTGGCCCGCCCCTCGCTCGTCCTCGCCGACGCCACCGCCCAGGCCGTCGCCGGCTGGGCCCGCCCCCTGGCACGCCGCGCCCACCTGGCCCTGCCCGACCTCGCCGAGCTCGGCCCGGTCGCCACC